>CACXEN010000022.1 GCA_902766675.1 uncultured Erysipelotrichaceae bacterium | reverse complement strand
TTTCTTACTTTATAAAACTTCAATCTTTTTCCTTCTACCATTCCATAGGCAATTGGCCAATCAATTAAAGCACGAATATGATTATATAACGTATCTATATTTTCATTTTCAAAAGATACACATTCTTCCTCTTTTGAAATATTTCTAGCTAAAACGACACCTTCTTCATCTTGTTCAATACCTTCTAGCTCACCACTAATTACTTTTGGTAATTCTTCTTTGATTAATTCACAAGATGCCTTTTCAAGTTCAATATTTAGCTCCTCTAAAGTCATATCATCACCAATTGGTACAATACGCTTTGCGAATACTTTCCCAGCATCCATTTTCTTAACCATTTCCATCAAACAAACACCTGTTTCTTTATCACCATTTAAAATTGCATGATGCACAGGTGCACCACCTCTATATTTTGGTAATAATGATGGATGAATATTCAAACATCCATATTTTGGATAATTTAAAATATCCTCTGGGATGATTTGGCCATATGCACAAGTAATAATCAAATCAGGTTTATATGCTAAAACATCTTGAATTGATTCTTTCAATTTGATTGGTGCTACAGTAGGAATTCCAAGCGCATCACCAAAAGAATGTGTTGGTGTAGGCTCTATGATTTGCTTGCGACCTACTGGTTTATCTGGTTGTGAAACAATAGCCACAACATCATAGCCTTCATTTACCAAACACTCTAATACCGCCACTGAAAATCTAGGCGTTCCAAAAAATACAGTTCTAATCTTTTCCATATGTATCACCTATCCTGTATTATTATACAGAAAGCATCTAAATATTGCATTTTAAAATATGCTTTGATATAATCTCTGTTGCGTAAAATAAATAGGAGGAAAGCATGGCAAATATTAAATCACAAAAGAAACGTGCATTAACTAACTTAAAGAGACAAAATGCTAAAGCCGGTCAAAAAAGTGAATTAAAAACTGCGATTAAAAAGGTATTAGCTGCTGTAGAAGCTCAAGATAAAGAAGCAGCACAACAAGCATACAACGAAGTTAATAAATCACTAGACAAAGCACTTGTATCTAACATCAAAAAAGGTAACTATGTTGCGCGTCAAAAAAGTAGACTTGCTAAAGCAGTGAATTCTATAAAATAAATTGCCAATTAATCATTGGCAATTTTTTTTGCTTGTAACCATAGCTTTTTCTCTTTTACAAGTGGATGATCATTATCACATTTTGATTTTGAAATATATTCTTTCAATTGTTTTAAACGAATATCAATATATTCAATATAATCTTTTTCTTTCTTATTCAGTAAAATTGGTCCACATTGGATTTCAACTTCATTATATTCATCATGATATGTTGTATTCATATCAATCACAAAATAATAATGTCCTCTATCATAAATGATTTCTTCATTTTGAATTGTATAATGATGCTCGCTAATATATTGTCGCATTTCTTTCACATTGCGATTTACTTCAATAATAATTTGTTTGAATTGATCTAGCTTTTCGATATTTCTTTCAAAGATCCCTTCTACTGTATAAAAACCCATACCTGCTAAAACAGCTACATTTGCATCATCAGGTACACAATCAAATCCATCTGATTGAATCACAATGATTCTTTCATCCATATTTCTTTCTGCAATTGTCTTTCGTGCAGCATCTAATGGACCATCCGCAACATCACATGCATATACTTTTTCACAAATATCATTTTCAATTAAATAGACAGGAAGAAAAGCATGGTCTGTACCAATGTCCGCAACAACCATGCCTTTTTGTATCATTTGTCCAATTCCATTAATACGATTCTGTTTCATTATTTATCAAAGAAATCTTTTAAACGTTTTGATCTAGTTGGATGTTTTAATTTACGTAATGCTTTCGCCTCAATTTGACGAATACGTTCACGAGTTACATTAAACTCTTTGCCAACTTCTTCCAATGTACGAGTTCTTCCATCATATAATCCAAAGCGTAAACGCAATACTTTTTCTTCTCTATCTGTTAATCCAGCTAATACATTATTAATTTCATCTTTCAATAATTGATTATTCGCATATTGATCTGGACTTAGAGCTTCCTTATCTTCGATGAAATCACCTAAATGAGAATCATCTTCTTCACCAATTGGTGTTTCTAAAGAAACAGGTTCTAATGCAATCTTTTGAATTTCACGTACTTTTTCTGGAGAGATTCCTTCCATTCTTGCGCTGATTTCTTCCGCTGTTGGATCTCTACCGAATTCTTGTACTAATTGTCTTTGTACACGAGTTAATTTATTAATTGTTTCAACCATGTGTACTGGGATACGAATTGTACGTGCTTGGTCAGCAATTGCACGTGTAATTGCTTGACGAATCCACCATGTCGCATATGTACTGAATTTGAATCCCTTTGTATAATCGAATTTTTCTACTGCTTTTACTAAGCCCATATTACCTTCTTGAATTAGATCAAGGAATAACATGCCACGACCAACATATTTTTTCGCAATAGAAACAACTAGACGTAAGTTACTAGAAATTAGAATAGCTCTAGCTTCTTCATCACCTTGTTCAATTCTTTTGGCAATTTCCGGTTCATCTTCTGGTTTCAAAAGAGGAACTCTACCAATTTCTTTTAAATACATTTTTACTGGGTCATTTAGTTGAATGCTAGTTGTACGAGTATAGGATGCTAAATCAGGAATCTTTGTACGAGATTCACCATCTTCATCATCGTCATCATCATCGTCATCGTCATCATCTAAATCATCATCTAGAAGATCCATATCATCGTCATCATCTGTCATCTCTTCGATATCATCATCTTCAACGATTTTGATGTCTTCATCATTGAACCAATCCCATAATTGGTCCATGTCATCATCACTCATATCGAAGCTTTCTAATGATGCCATAACATCTTTTTGGAAAATTTGTCCATCCGCATCAAAGACTCTACGATATTCTTCTTTTAATTCATCTAGACTCTTCAATTCTTTATGACGACCAGATTTATTATAGATTTCAATCTCTGTCTTTGTTTCACGTAATTCTTCTTTTACGTCATTTGCATTTTTTTCTTCAGCTTTAGAAGTAGCCTTTACAGGTTCTTCTTTTTTTACTTCTGCCTTTTTCACAGTCTTTGTTTCTTTTTTAACTGCTGGCTTTTCTGCTTTTACTTTCTTTTCAACCTTTTTTACAGCAGGCTTTTTAGCTGTTGCCTTTTTTGTATCTTTTTTCGCAGCGACTTTCTTAGTTTCTACCTTTTTTGCAGGTTTCTTTTCTACTTTTTTCGCTGCCTTTTTTACAACAGGTTTCTTTACTTCTTTCTTTGCTGTTGCTTTTTTAGCTACTGGTTTTTTTGCGGTAAGTTTTTTAGCTACAGGTTTTTTAGCTGCTTTTGTTGCAGTAGTTTTCTTCACTGCTTTTTTCGCTGTTTCTTTTTTAGCGACAGCTTTTTTTGCAGGTTTCTTTACTGCTTTTTTAGCTTCCTTTTTTACTGTAGCTTTCTTTGTGACTTTTTTATCTGCTACTTTTTTTGCAGGTGCCTTCTTTACAGAGGTCTTTGCTGTTTTCTTCGCTGTCACTTTTTTAGCTGCAGACTTTTTCGTAGCTGATGGTTTTGTTACCTTTTTCTTCGTTTCATTTTTCTTAGCTGTTTTTTTCATCTATTTGCCTCCGTAATTCTCTTAAACATTCTGCATATTGATCAAGAACCAATTGTCTAGTTTCTTGATTCAAATCTTTATCTAGCTCTTCCTTGTATTTATCGGATTGTTTCGTCAATTCAGCAATTTTTATTGTGCGGATTGCATCTCGCATCATCTCTTCATCATATTCGACATCTACACCCGAATCTGTAACAAGTTTCGCAATCAAATCTTTAATACTTTGATCATTTGTTTGATCTATCAATTGTAATGCATCAATATTGTCATGATGTCTTGATGCACTAACTATCATCATCGCCAATGTTTGCGTATCTTGATCTGTTAAATAACCAAGTTCATTTTCAAATTGAGAAATTGCATTCTTTGACGATATCATCATTTTTAATACTTGATATTCCGTCTCTCTAAGTCCATTTGGAACTTTTAATGCTCTTTTTTCATATGGCCGATGTGTTTTCGTATGCTTTGCATATGTTAATTGCAAGCCAGTTAATTTAGATAACTGTTCTGTGAAATATTGTTTATCAGCTTCATCATTCAGCAATGCAATTTCATCCATTGCTTTTTTTGCCATCTCTTTCTTTTCTAAATAACTATTTAGATTCGTACGACTCTTTAAATACTCTAATACGAATTCCATCCAAGAGATTTCTTCTTTTAATATGTTCTTTAAGCCATCTGCACCTTGTTTAGAAAGTATTTCATCTGGATCTAATCCTGTTTTGTTGTGGATGACTCTAACATCTGTATTCATCGCATTTGCGATTTTACATGCTTTCCATGTCGCATTCTGCCCAGCTTCATCACCGTCATAGCAGAACACCAATCTTGGCGCTAAGCTTTTTAATAAACGCATTTGCTCTTTTGTACATGCAGTACCTAATGTACATACTACATTTTCAATACCAGCTCGATAGAAAGCAATGACATCTGTAACACCTTCGCAAATATATACTTTTCCTTCTTTTCTGGAAGCTTGTTTTGCACGATGGTAGTTATATACGATATTTCCTTTTATAAATAATTCTGTTTCCGTCGTATTGATATATTTCGAAACAGCTTCCGGATCTAAACTTCTTGCGCTAAATCCAATTGGATTACCGAAGTTATCATGAATCGGGAATGTAATGCGTGCCGCAAATACATCTTGCATACCATTTTCACTCATCCGACAAACATTACTATTGATAATATCTTCATCTTTGTAATTCTTCGCATTTAAGAATTTATATAAAGATTGTTTTAATGGGTTATAGCCTATTTGGAAATATTCCAATACATCATTTGTGAGACCTCTTTTCATTAAATAATCTTTTTGGTCTTTCGCATCCTGACTATTTAATTGGTACATTGTGAAGCGTATTGTTTCATTTAAGACATTGTATAGCGCTTCTTTATGTGGATCTTTCGCCACAACATTTTTTGTTGGCTCATAGGATAATTGGATACCTACCAAATTTGCTACTTTACTAACTGCTTCTGGGAAAGATACTTTTTCATAATTCTGTATGAACGTGAATACATTTCCACCGTTATTACATACAAAGCATTTATAGATTTGCATGTCTTGATTTATGTGAAGACTAGGAGAATGGTCATCATGAAACGGGCATACTGCCACATACCCTTTCCCCTGTTTATGTACTTGAATATAGCGACCTACTATATCTACTATATCTGCTTTTTCTCTTACAGCTTTGATTTCTTCTTCACTGATTCTAGGCATCTTTCTCCTTTGTTAAAAACGAATCTCATGTAAGATCTTTTGACGTACTTCTTCAATCGTCATACGATCTTGTTCCATGGAGTCACGGTAACGAATTGTTACTGTGTTATCTTCTAATGTTTGATCATCTATTGTAATACAATATGGTGTTCCAATTTCATCTTGACGACGATATCTTTTGCCAATGGAACCTGCTTCGTCATATTGTACAGAGAAGTCACAAGATAATTCTTTATATAACTTCTTTGCGTATTCCGCATGACGTTTTTTAATTTGTGGTAGAATTGCTGCCTTAATTGGCGCAAGAACTGGTGAGAAACGCATCACAATTCTCTTATCGGTTTTATCACCATTCTTTATTTCTTCTTCATCATATGCATCTGTAAAGAACATAAAGAATAAACGTTCTACACCTACAGCAGGTTCTACTACATAAGGAATATATTTCTCATTTGTTTCTGGATCTAAATATTCTAGATTTTGACCAGAAGTATTTTGGTGCTGCGTTAAATCATAATCTGTACGATCCGCAATACCCCATAATTCTCCCCAACCCCATGGGAATTTATATTCAATATCTGTTGTTGCTTTAGAATAGAAACTCAATTCTTCTTTTTCATGATCTCTAAAACGTAAATTCTCTTTATTTCCACCAAGAGAAATAATCCAATCCATACAGAAATTACGCCAATATGCAAACCATTCATCATCATCTCCTGGCTTGCAGAAGAATTCCATTTCCATTTGTTCAAATTCACGCGTTCTAAAGATGAAATTACCAGGTGTTATTTCATTTCTGAAACTCTTACCAATTTGACCAATTCCAAATGGTAATTTTTTACGATATGCACGTTGTACACCTTTAAAGTCCACAAACATACCTTGTGCTGTTTCTGGTCTTAAATAAATTGTGTTTTTATTATCTTCCAATGTTCCTTGGAATGTTTTAAACATTAAATTGAATTGACGAATCTTTGTGAAGTCATGTTTTCCGCAATCAGGACATGGAATTTGGTTCTTCTCAATATATTCTTCCATTTCCTCATTTGTCCAACCTTCACAAGTAACTTCACCATTTGTGTAATTTTCTATTAATTGATCCGCACGGTGTCTTGTTTTACATGCTTTACAATCCATTAGCGGATCAGAAAAGCCTTTTAAATGTCCAGAAGCTTCCCAAACCTTTGGATTCATCAAAATAGCTGCTTGAATTTCAACATTATTTGGATCTTCTTGGATAAATTTCTTTTGCCAAGCTCTTTTAATATTATCCTTTAAAAGTACACCATATGGCCCAAAATCCCATGTATTACTCAAACCACCATAGATTTCAGAACCCTGAAACACAAATCCTGTTTCTTTTGCGTGTGAAACAATCAAATCGAACGTTTTTTCCATAAAAAAACCTCTTTCATAATCTTTCGTAGTATAGCACTTTAAGAGGCTCTATTCAATGCCAAATAAGCGATAAAACAGCGCTAATGACTTAAATTGGAAGCCAGTATATTTCTCTGTAATATCTTTTAAAATTGTTAAATCATCAAAAGTTGCTTTAGTAGCTGATTCAATGATATCCAAATGTTCTAAACCACCTTT
>CACXEN010000021.1 GCA_902766675.1 uncultured Erysipelotrichaceae bacterium | reverse complement strand
TAATAAACTTAAAATTACCACGAATATTGCGCCGAATCTTCTTACTGTCATCATTGCAGAAACAACACTCAATGTGCTTTCTCCACCGTATTCCACACTATCAACACCACTAATTGTTTTGATTTGTTCAGCAACTTGAGAAAGTTGTGCACCTGTTTCTGTTTCAACATAGTATGCATCATGCATTGGGTTTCTGTCCCCAATGAATGGTTCGAATGCTTCTCTTGTTCTTTCATCTTCAAAACGTGATAAATAGAATTCTAATTCTTGCTCTTTACTAAAATATGTCACGTTCTTTACGCCATCAATTGCCTCAATAGAGTTTTGAATTGCTTTTTCTGCACTTTCGCTTTCGTGATCATAAGAAATCATGACAGCAATTTCCATTGATGACTCAAAGTTTTTTGTGAATTTTTGTAAATGATATGAGAAGACAAGAAATAGAGCCATAATCATCAATGTAACAGTAACTGCCATTGCTGAAGATATTGACATCGCCCAATGTCTTCCAACACCTCTAAATCCTTCTCTAATTGGTCTACTGATCATGTCTTACATAACCTCCACCAGGTAAGTCAGCCATGATGTGTCCATTTTCTAAAACAACTGTACGTTTGCGATGTTTATTTACAATTGTCATATCATGGGTAACCATCAATATTGTTGTCCCATATGTTTCATTAATCTTTTCTAAAAGACTCATGATTTCATCGGATTTACCTGGGTCTAAGTTACCTGTAGGCTCATCCGCAATTAATACTTTTGGTCTATTTGCGATTGCTCTAGCAATTGCGACACGTTGTTGTTGTCCACCAGAAAGTTCACTAGGAAAAGAATTTCCCTTCTCTCCTAAACCAACGACATCCATCACTTCTTTTGCGCGTTTCTTAATCATTGGTTTTTTCATATTAATAACTTCCAAAGCATATGCAATGTTTTCAAACACTGTCTTTGTTGGTAGTAATTTATAATCTTGGAAAACAACTCCAATATTTCTTCTATATGAAGGAACTTGTGATTTGCGAAGATTTCCTACATCAATACCAACAACTTTTACTTCACCCTTTGTTGGTAGCTCTTCGCCATCCAATAATTTAATCAATGTGGACTTACCTGATCCTGTAGGGCCAATAATGTAAATGAATTCACCTTGATCGACCTTGAAATTAATGTCATATAAAGCATTTGTGCCACTTTTATAGCGCTTATACACATGTGAACATTCAATCATAGCAGTCCTCCTTTCGTTAAAAATCAACATTACTATTTTATCATACATTCATTAGATATTTGGTGAATGATATGTGAAACCTTCACCATGCATATCTGTAGCATCTGTTGTTATCACAAATGCTTTATCATCTACTTTTCGAATAATCTCAAGTAGATGACTATATTGTTCTTGAGAAACAACACACAATAGCATTACTTTATTTTCTTTTGTAAAGCCACCTTGTACATTTACAATTGTTGCACCTCTAGCTAACATTTCATCAATACGTACTCGCATCTCTTCATATTTATCCGAAATGATTTGTACTGATTTTGCGGTTGAACCAGATCCAGTTGATAATACCTTATCAATTGCTCTACCACTGACATATACAGATACAAGACCTAATAATACTTGACTCATACCATATGTAGCTAAGCCAAGAGCAACTGTTAAAGCATCCACAATCACTACTAAAGTGGCTATTTTCAAACCTGTTATTTTATGTAAAACAAGTGGTGGAATATCCATACCACCCGTACTAGCTCCTGTACGCATAACAATACCCAAACCAAGTCCAGCTAATAAACCTGCATAGATAGAAGCTAAAATAGGATCTATTTCCATCTCAATTGGATATCTTGAGAGAATCGTTGTAAATATTGGATAAACAACAGAAGATAATACAGTTTTTTTCGCAAAATCATTCCCTAAGAATATCCATCCTACAAAAAGTAAGATGATTACTGCCCAGTTCGCAAATACAGTTCTATCAAAGTGAAAGAAAGGCTCTAAAGCAACTGCAATACCTGCAACTCCTCCAGATAAAATAGAATATGGTAAAACGAAATATACTACCGATACTGTCAATAAAAAGGTTCCAAAGAGAACCATCACGATGTTTAAAAAACTCTTCTTCATGCTTGCAATATTATAGCATACTACTGCAGATATATTGTCGTACGATTATGTGATTCATTAAAATTAAAAAAAGCCAATATACATTGGCTATTTTACATAATGAATTCGTTCAACTTCATAACGATTTTGTTGGGGTTTCTTTTCCTTTGGATAACCAATTCCAACAATTGAAAATGGTGTTAATGTTTGCGGGATATCCAAAACATCTCTAACATTTTGAATTCTTGTATCATCTGGCTCTACTGCACACCATGTAGCACCGAGATCTAATTCTGTGGCTTCTAATAAAATATTTTCTACGCTTGCGGCAACATCTACACGGCTATATTCTGGCGCAATTGTGTCATTTTTCATACATGGCACAATAATAAGTGGTGCATCTTTTGTAAAACCTGTATATTTACTGCAAGTAGACAATTTTTCAATAATTTCTTTATTTGTTACGACATGAATTACCACGAGTGATTGTTCACACAATCTCACGTGGTTTCTATGGAATTCTCACGAATTCCCGGGGATTCACATCTCCCATATCCGGTTTTATCCAGATTACTTATTTTTCTGTTTATTGCGATTACGAATCATTGCATCATACATTGGATGTTTGATTACAATAATCTGATCATACGCAAGTTTTTCTGTTTTGAATGCATCAGGAATACATTTACGCATAATATTAGCTGATCCATTCATGTCCGCATTGATTACAGTTCCATCATTTGTTTTATACAATCCACGATAAATACGCTTGCCTGTGAACTGGGAATCTTTGACGTTTTCTCCATATACTGGGATTGTATCTTTTCCAAGAAAGTTTGCTTTGCTGGTATAGGACTCTTCTTGTCGAAGGATACGAATGCCATGACGTTCTGCTTGATAAGTCAGAATTCTCTTCATACGATCAAATGGAATCTGCACAAACTTTTGATTATTTACTTTACCTATATGAATCTCCTGTTTCCAGAATGGATCATCTCCAATTACGATAGTGTCGATACGGTTTTCTACGCACCAAGTAATGAAGTGTTTTCCTGTCTGTAACATAAAGTCATTCATAATATTGTTTCTACGTTGTACTACATTGTAATATGCACCTGTTGGCACAAACTTTGCGGTACCTCCTTTCGTTTGCTTTCTCATGATATCCGCAATCTCTTTGTTGTAATGCTGATTTGCTGATTTTAAAACACTTCCTTTATAAAGAAGACATCCAAGACCACAATTGTTTGTGACTGCCATGAAGTTATCAATCCCAAAGTCAATTGAGGCAATGCGTTCTGGCTGTTCTGTAATCAGCTCAGGAACTGGTATCTGATTATCAAATACGAAACTAATTTGATACCCACCATTTACTGGTGTAATATGTACTTCTTTTAAAACGCCCGGAACAGTTTTCCCAAGTGATACCGTACATTTAGTTTTAGGTAACTTCGCAACATAATGCCCCTTACTGTTTTGTCGAATCACACAATCTTGGTTACTTACATCAAAAGAACAGGCTCCCTGTTTTCGTTTGTAATGTGGTAGCTCTGGCTTTCCTGTAAAAACAGATGGATTCTTCGTATAAGCTTTTAATGCTTCAAAAAAGGATTTCATATCTCTACACACATGTTTCAATATATGCTGAGCAGATTGTTTTGGAAGTATTGAGCAATTATAGTCGGGATTATCTGTATACTTCATCAAATCGTCAAGGAATGTATAAGAAAGAACACCAGAATTAGGAATAGC
>CACXEN010000020.1 GCA_902766675.1 uncultured Erysipelotrichaceae bacterium | reverse complement strand
GCCATTTTAAATATATTGTCATTTGGATCACTTGTGATGTAGTGAATAGGCACATTTGTATATTTCAATAAATACTCAATATAGCCTTGGAAGTATTTATAGAAACCATTACTTTCAGAATAGAAAACCAAATGTTTATTACCAATAGACATAAAACGTTTATAATCTTGTTTTTCTCTTTTGGCCTCTGCATCTCCAAATAGTTTTCTTTTCTTCTTGCCGTCACCTTCTAAAGCTTTTAATTCTTTTTTACTTTCTTCTAGCGCTTCATAGTCTACGTGTTTTCTAGGATCCATCACTCTATTACAAATCCATTGCACGCCAATTGCCATAATATTACTAGCAACCCAATACAAACCAACACCAGCCGGTACGAATGAACCTAAGTATAGAGATAGTATTACAGAGAAGGCTGTCATACCCCATTGGCTCATTGTGGATTGTTCAGTTTGTAACACATTCATTTTATTTTGTGCAAATGCTAGTAACCAAGCAGATAAGGCTGCGATAATTGGAACTAGTATTGCTTTACCTTTTTCTACAGATGCTACCCAGCTTAAATCAAATCCCAAAAAGGACATATGTAGATTATCGATATCTTCAATATACTCTTTCGCATCTGCTATAGCTTCATATCGTGCATTATTTTCTTGTAAGTCATTTACAACTGATAATTGAATTGAACTAGCTTCTGGAATTAATTCTTCATTATTTGCACAAGCAACTTCTACCAACTGTTCACTTACAGGTTGTGGCACTTTCAAAATATAATCTAGTGGATGGTAAATAACTTCCACAACACCCATCAATAAAAATATTTGAATCGCTAATGGAATCAAAGAAGCGAGTGGATTATATTTTTCTTGTTTATATAGCTTAGATTGCTCATCCGCAATCGTATCATTATCCCCAAAATACTTTGCTTTAATCTTATTTAAAGCAGGTTGTATCTTTACCATGACAATTGAATTCTTTTGAACCCAAAGAGATAGAGGGAATAGGATTACTTTTGTGATTAGCGTAAATAGAATAATTGCCAATCCATAATTCTTCGTTAATAAATAACACCATCTCATAAATGGTCCAAGTATCGACCCTAATATTGCCATGTTTTTAATTCTCCTTATACTACCTGTACTATTTTATCAATTCTGCAGTATTAATCAAAATAATTATCCAATCTTTTTATATGCATATGTACATATAAAACTAAAGGCATAACTAATACATGCAACTGGGATAATCATCCAAATATTTTGGTTCATTCCCATTACCGTAAATAAGAATCGAATTCCAAATAAATGCAATAAATATACGCCTAATGATACATAATCCATTTGGTTTAATACTTTATCATATTTTTCCAATCCCTTGATATTTTTAAATAATACATATATGCATAGCGACTGTAAGATCACAAACGGGAAAGAATAATGTATAAAACTATAATCTTTCATATACATTGTGCTCAATGCAGTAACTAATACACCAAGCACTACACCAATAGATGCATAGCTTGTTGGTATTTTGATATATTCTTTATCAATTGCATATCCCGCAAAGAAATAGAATGGATAAATTGTTGTTGTCATAATATAGAAAGCACTTTGCACATGGAATAGAGATAATACAAATGGTTGTAATGACAAGAATATAAAATATACAGTTAATAAATATTGATAATCTTTGCGTTCCATATTTTTAACAGCCAAGCGATAAATTGGAAGTAATAAATATAAACCAACTAGCATATATAAATACCACATATGTGGCCAACTACCATCCGTCAACATTTTTATGATGTACTCTAATATAAATGCTGTTTCATATCTTTTACCTAATAATAGAACATCAAACGCTTCATTCATTAATGTGAATGCCACAATCAAAATGAGTGCTCTTTTGATATATTTATGGAATATACCTCGATATGTAATTGTTTTATTAGGATCTAACAATAATGTTCCTGAAACCATTACAAATAGTGGCACAGCCCATAAGAAACAATTTCGAATTGTCATTGCGGCTTTGACTGTAGTAGAGCTAATTCCTTCCATTCCCGCATACGCGAATGCAGTATGTAATATCACAATTGCGACTGCAGCAATTGCACGAATATATGAAAGATATGGAACTCGTTTCTTATCTTCTTTCTTTTCTACTACTTCATTAATTTGCGTAGGTTTCTTTTCTTTTTTTACATCATCCTGTACTTTTGTTTTCTTTTCTTTCTTAGTTGATGTTTTATCTACGTTTTTTCGTTTTGTTTCTACCTTTTTTTCAACATCAAAAGCAACAGCTTTGTTTTGCTGTTGCAATTTCTTGCTCTTTGATTTGTTTTTTTGAACTTTCTTTTTCTTCTTAGTCATTGAATAAAGCTCCACCTAAGCATCCTTCATCTGCTGTTTGTACTGGTTGTGCAACAGGTTGTTGATATACAGGTTGCACATATGCTGCTTGTTGTGCTTGCCATGCAGCCTGTTGTGCGACTGCTTGTTGGGCAGCTGCTCTTTCTGCCGCAAGTCTTTCCGCTTCCAGTCTTTCAGCTTCTTCCCTAGCGATGCGTTCTTCTTCCTCTTTGATTGCTAACTCAGTTTCTTTTGTATTTGCTGTTTTCTCTGTTAATAAGATATAATCCACATAAATAAGTTCATCTTCTTTTTGAATCGTTGCCCTCTTTAACAATTTGATTGGTAAATCTACCAACGTTTTTTCACTTTCATCACTGAATACAACATGGATATCAAAGAGTCGATCAATATCTTCTATGTTACCTTCAAAGTGAACCTCTTGACCTTCATTCGTTTTTATCTCTGCTTGTAAATCTTCTAATACAATTGCATCATCACTAATGATATCTATATCCACAATGTTTTTATCACTGT
>CACXEN010000019.1 GCA_902766675.1 uncultured Erysipelotrichaceae bacterium | reverse complement strand
GATATGTGAATACATAGCCCATTGTATTATATGCATCATGACTTAATGCTAGTGGCATAACTTCAATATCTTTGATTCGAAATGGGCTATATGCTTTTACTTCATTATAATGAATTGCATCTACTTCAATTGGCGCATATATCGTTAAATCCAAGAATTGTTTCAGTTGTGATATATGATCACTATGATCATGTGTAATCACAAGCGCATCGATATTCTCTTTTTTTATTTCTAATTCTTCCAATCTTTGAAAAAGGTATTTCTTTGTTGTACCACAATCTAACATGATTGTAGTATCACCTGCTTGTATGATTGTACAATTTCCTTTTGAACCTGATGCTAGAACTGCAAAATTCATTGTAAGTAACTCCTACAATCTATAAAACCTTCACAGGCATTCAACCAAGTTCCATCTTCATCAATAATGTGGAAATGTACGTGTGGTCCAGTTGCTAAACCTGTCATACCAATTTGTCCAATTACATCACCTTTTTGTACAACTGTTCCAACTGGTAAATCAGATAAGACTGCCATATGTCCATAATAAGATTTATATCCATTATTATGATTAATAATCATATAGTTTCCATTGATTGCTTGGTACGCATTCTCTTCAACCACGCCATTATCAGCCGCATATACTTCTCCATAAGGATCATATTGATTGATAAAGTCTGTTCCTTGGTGATTGTAGTAACAGCCCCATGGACATGAAATTGCCGCATTATTAACTGGCACACGATAGTCTCCTGTTCCAATATCTGGCTTTTCCATTACACCAACTTTTATAATTTCTGGTGTAGCATCTTCTAAAACAACACTGTTTTCTTCTGTACCACTCATCAAGACACCATTAATCCACATCTCTGTATATAAAACATTTCTAGATCCATTTTTTCCACCTTGTGATACTTCTCTTGTGTCTATTAATAAATCGTTATCTTCCACATAATTTGTTGCATAATAAATTGGTTCATTACGCAAAGCTTCTGATGTCACAATGATATCGATTGGCGAAGTGAAATAAGTAACGCATAATTTATCACCTTCATTTAATGCTTGATTCACATTAGATATTTTATCGCGATTAATATTCATTACTTGTTGTGCACTTAATCCATGATTTTTAGAACCAATACCAGCAACTGTATCATATTGCTTTACTGTATAATATTCTCTTTCTTTATTTGTGCCATATTTCAAAAACTCAAGAACTTCTTCTTCTGTTTTATAGATTTCATTTTCGGAAATATAGTCTTTATATAATGTAATCTTTTGTGGAATACTTATCGCAACATCTTGTGAGCCATAGGTAGTTAATGTTGGTGGTTCATCTCCATTTAAAACAGAAGTTAAATCTTTTTCATCAATGAAATATGAAATAAATGTATTCATCGCATTTTCATATATTTCTTTATTTGCGACATATATTTTTGCGTATACATCATTTTCATCCGCAAATGTTACTGCAGTTGCTTGTAAAGAATACAATTGATTTTCTTTTATATAATCTAGTATTTCATCATCTTTATCTTCATAAATGAAATTACTGTTTTCTTCACTGATTACTACATCAACTGCTAAATTCACATCTGAATCTGGATAGTCTTCTTGGAATTCATTTTTATAAATATCATTTAAGAATCGATCCAGTTTTGCTTTATCATTTACAACAGCTAATACTTCTCCTTGGTTATATAAGAAATAGTTCGTTACAGGAGTTTCATTTCTCTCAACAATCTTTTGATGGAATACTCCTACTTCATCACTTTCTATTTTATTATCTTGTAATAATGTTCCATCGATATAAGGAATACCAAAAACTATGAAAACAGCTGCCAGTAAACATATTGTAATTGTTAGCAGCTTTTTCATTCCTAATCCTCCTAATTGTTTGATTGTGGTGCAATGTTATATAGCGCATTGGTAGAGCCTTCAAAAGCTACATACACTTTCTTTGTTGCACCATTTCTGTGTTTTGCAATATTGATTTCTAATTTTTCAGTACCAGCTTCTTGCGCTTGTTCACGTAATTCATCATCATAATATGCTTCACGATATAACATCATAACGACGTCAGCATCTTGCTCGATCGCTCCAGATTCACGTAAATCTGAAAGCATTGGATGCTTATTTTCTCTTTGTTCTACATTACGAGATAACTGTGATAATGCAAGCACTGGAACTTTTAATTCTCTAGCTAAAGCCTTTAAGCTTCTTGAATATTCCGCAACTTCTTGTTGCCTATTTTCACTTGATCCACTTGTAAACATCTGAATATAGTCCACAACAACAAGATTTAAACCAACTTCTGATTTTAATCGACGACATTTTGAAAATAAATCTGACATTTTATTCATCGATGCATCATCTACATAAATCTTTGCAGAACGTAAAACAGATGCTGCTTCATTGACTTGTTGCCAATCATTTTCTGAAAGTCGACCAGTTCTTAATTTATCACCTGCAATATGACTAGCTGCACTTAAGAAACGCATACCTAATTGTTCAGCACTCATTTCCAAAGAGAATATTGCTACTGCTCCATCTGGTTGATATGCCGCAACTTTTTGGGCAAGGTTTAATGCCACTGCTGTTTTTCCCATAGATGGTCTAGCAGCTAAGACAATAAAGTCTCCTCTTTGCAGGCCGTGTAGTACATGGTCTAAATCAGTGAATCCTGTTTTTAAGCCTGTGATATCAGACTTGTTATCACTCATGGAACGAATGTTTTCTAAAACAGAAGACATAATTGTAGAGGATGGTTTAAATTCACTTGTTCTTCTTTCTCTAGAAATATCTAGAATATGTTTTTCCGCAAAGTCTAAATAGTTATTTGCATCATCTTGACCTTGCAAACCGCCTTCTACAACTTCTTGTGCAGCAGCTATCATCTTTCTGACAATTGATTTATCATGCACAGTATTTGCATAGTTAATTAAACTCTTTTCTGCTACTGCAGCTTTTTGTAGCTCTGTTAAATAATTAAAACCGCCACTGCGATCTAGAAGCTTCATATCCTTTAACTGTGTTGCTACATCAGCTGGCATTGTATTTTTACCACGATTATATAAAGCATTAATTGCCTTATATATATTTTGATTTGCTTCAACAAAAAAATCTTCTGCAACCAAACCTGCATCAATTGCAGTTCTTGCCGCATTTGGATATAAAAGAATTGTTCCTAATACACAAGCTTCCGCTTCTGGTGCTGATGGCAATTGCCTAGACATATTAGCCCTCACTTCCTACTACTTTTACATGTACTGTACCAATTACATTTTTATGTAATTCTACTTTTACATTTGTAGTTCCTAAACTTTGAATTGGACTATTATCCAATATTTTTCTTTTATCTATATGAATACCTTGTTTGTTTAATTCTTCTACGATTTGTTTTGTTGAAACAGATCCAAATACACGTCCCTCTTTTCCAGATTTTACATGGAACGTCACTGTCATATTATCTAGCTTTTCTGCTAGTTCTTTCGCTTCTTGTTCTCTTTGTGCTTCATCTTTAGCTTCTTGTTCTTTTTGGTCTTTTAAGATTTCTAAACTTGCTTTTGTTTGTGCTACAGCTAAACCACGAGCAATCAGAAAGTTTCTTGCATAACCGTCTGAAACCTCAACGACTTCACCACGTTTACCAACTTTTTTTACATCTTGTTTAAGAATCACTTTCATCTGGTTGCTCCTCCTCAAAATATTTATTAATCGCTACGATAAGTTCTTGCTTTAATGCAGAAATATCCATCTTATCTCTTTGTGTTGCTGCACTTGTTAAATGGCCTCCACCACCCATGGATTCCATTAAAACTTGTACGTTTATTTTACCATTGCTTCGTGCAGAGATACATGTTTGATCTTCTGAATTCGCAATCACAAATGCCGCATTAACACCTTGAATGCTCAATAAGCTATCTGCCATTTGACTTAGCAATGAACGCGTTAATTCTTTATCTTCTACCGGTGCTATGACTATGCCATGATCATATCTTTCACTTGTTGATAGAACACGGTTTTTTAATGCAAATTCTTCAAATGTATCTTTTAAATAGTTATTCGCAGCTTGTGGATCTGCACCAATCTTTCTTAATGCACTAGCTGCTTCATATGTTCTAGCACCAGTTCTTACACGCCAATTCTGTGTATCAATAATCATACCCGTCAACATAATTGTTGCATCAATTTCACTCAAGTCTGTTTTTCTTGCTACGTATGGCATCATTTCTGTTACTAATTCACAAGTAGATGATGCACCAGCTTCAATATAAACAAGTACTGGTTTAAAGCCCATATCTGTACTTCTTCTATGATGATCAATTACCATTATTTTATTTGCTTCTGCTAATACTTTAGCACCATTGGATTGGGTGATATTGTGATGATCTGTCACAATAACCAATGTATTATCTTGTAGTTGATTCAGTGCTTCACTTTCTGTAATGAAATTTACTTCTTCCTCTAACTCTGCTTCTTTTTCTTTTAATACAGCAGCTATTTTTTCTTCAATCCCTCCAGTTTTCGCAATAATAGAAACTGGTTTATGTAATGCTTTTACCATTTGTGATAAACAAATTGCTGATCCAATACAGTCGAAGTCCGCATTTTTATGACCACATATAATGACATTACTTGCATTCATCACTAAATCACGCATTGCATGCGAAATAACGCGTACACGTACACGACTTCTTTTTTCTGTAGCTTCTCTAGAACCACCAAAGTATTTCACTTCTTCGCCAACACTTTGTACTGCCACTTGGTCTCCACCACGTGTTGTGGCTAAATCCATTAGGTTAGAAGCCATTTCATCTAATTCAAGAATATCGGAAGATCCTCTTGCGAATGCCATAGATAATGTAATTGATACATCCATATTTTGTGCAGCTTTTCGTACAGTATTTAATACCGAGAAACGATCTTCTACTAATTCTTGGAATATTCTCTCATTTAATACCAACAAGTATCTTGAATGATTCAAACGACGTCCTACAATACCATGTTTTAAACAATATTCATTGACTGGTGTACGTACTGCAGTATTGATACTAGATACATCTGCTTCATCCGCATATTGTGTACTTTCTTCATAGTTATCAAAACTAGCTAGACCCAGTACCAATTGTTCTTGTTCATATTTTCCTTGGTAATATTTCTCATCTGTAATATCTCTAAAGATGATAACTGGCGCATCACTTTTTCTAGAGATTTCATAGATTTTATCATCAAGTGGCACAATTGTTGTATCTGCTCTTCCTGCAATTAAATCATCTGCTTCTGGAAGCCATGTCAAAATACGATGACCGATACGATTGATATTTCTTTGTGCAAATAAGTCTGACATCCATGTAATTACATAATCGTCATCATACATTACCAAACCAACACCACCTGTAAGATATGCCTCTTCAGCAGTTGACCCTAATATCTTTTTTACACCGATTGATTGGTCTTCTAATGCATTTCCATATGTTTCTATAATATAGAAAGCAATTGCACCTTCTATTACCAACATAATCAGTGGCACTAATACATCCTTTTTTAAACCAAGCCATAGGAAAAGTAGTGCAATCAATTGGATTACAATTGCAATAATAACAATTCTTTTAATTCCATTAACTTTCTGTTGCATTTCCTTTATCTCCTTGGAATAAATTCTTATGCCAATCTGTAGTGATATATAAGAATCCTAGCATTGCTGTAATTGGCAT
>CACXEN010000018.1 GCA_902766675.1 uncultured Erysipelotrichaceae bacterium | reverse complement strand
GCATATATCTGTTTATTTGGATAATTGATACTTAACCATTCTTTCATCGCAAATTGTGAACCAAAGGCATCACAATCAGGTCTTTGATGACGAAATATTGTAATGATGTCATGATTCTCAATTTCATTCAAAATTTCATCAAAAGACATTTATACCCCCAATAATCTTACTGTATCTCTTGCAATTACTAATTCTTCATTTGTTGGAATTACATATACTGCAACTTTTGAATCTGGTTTAGAAATGAGACATTCTTCACCGTGAATTTTCGCATTTAATTCATAATCAATGCTTAAACCCATACCTTCTTCTAAATGTTTTAAAACTCTTTCACGCATATGCGCATCGTTTTCACCTAATCCGGCAGTAAATACCATAGCATCAACATGTCCTAATTGCATATAATATCCACCAACAACATTTATAACACGATTTGTATATAAATTAATTGTTGTAATCGCTCTTTGGTTTCCTTCATCATATGCTGCTTGAATATCACGAGCATCAGAACTAATACCAGATACACCAAGCATACCAGAACGTTTATTTAAGAAAGTATCCATTTCTTCAGGAGTACATTCTAATTTTTTCATCATATAGAAAACAACAGTTGGATCAATATCGCCAGATCTAGTACCCATCATAATACCGCCAAGTGGTGTTAAACCCATTGAAGTATTAATTACTTTACCATTATGAATTGCAGAAATTGATGCACCATTTCCTAAGTGACATGTAATCATATTTAAGTCTTCTACAGGCTTATCCATCAATTCAGCAGCACGACGGTTTACATACCAATGGCTTGTACCATGTGCACCGTATCTGCGGATTTTATATTGTGTATACCAATCATATGGTACTGGGAATAAGAATGATTCTTCTGTCATACTTTGATGGAATGCTGTATCAAATACAAATACATGACCAATGCTAGGTAATGCTTCTTTAAAAGCTCTATAGCAAACTAAATGTGCAGGATTATGTAAAGGAGCTAATTCACATAGTTCATCAACTTTACTAACAACATCATCATCTACTACTACAGACTCACTAAAATAAGCACCACCTTGGACAATTCGGTGACCTGCTCCTTTAATTTCGTCTAATGATTCAACAATACCTAATTCTGTTAAACTATTCAAAAGAATATCTACAGCCACTTTGTGATCTGGAATAGGTAATTCTTTTGTTTGCTTTTCACCATTATATTTAATTGTGAAAGCACCCATTTCTTGTCCAATTCTTTCTGCCTGTCCACTTGTTAAAACTGTTTCACTTGGCATATCAAACAATTGGAATTTTAATGACGATGATCCTGAATTTACTGAAATAACTTTACTCATAATTTTCTCCTTTATTCTTCAATTTCTAAACATTCATCAATTAATACATTAATATCTTTATTTTTAAACGATTTAATTCTATCGTAAATCTGAAGTCTTTTCTTGTAAGATGCATATAGATTTAACTTAGATTCATATTCATCCAATTCATCTTTACAGCGTTTTATCATATCTCCAACAGCAGCTCGTGAAATATTTTCTTCATCCGCAATCTCTTGTAATGTATTATCATTGCGAAAATATTCATCACAAATTGCTTGCTGTTTTTCTGTTAATAATGGGCTATAAAAATCTAAAAGCGCATTGTAATATATTTTATTCGTCATGATTTAAGCCCTCAGAAATACTATATAAATAAGAATCTAGATCAAATGGACGTAAATCATTCTCCCCTTCTCCTAATCCAATAAATAATACAGGTAAATGCAATTTATGTTTAATACTTAGCACAATACCACCTTTTGCAGTACCATCCATTTTCGTTAAGATAATGCCATTTAATGTTGTCGATTCCGCAAATATTTGCGCTTGTGATAATCCATTTTGCCCTGTTGTAGCATCGAGGACTAGCCATGTATTATGTGGTGCCCCTTCTATTTCTTTGCCAGCAACACGATTCATTTTTGATAATTCATTCATCAAATTAGCTTTATTTTGTAAACGGCCTGCCGTATCACAAATTAATATCTCAATATGATTATCTTTCGCATATCGGCATCCATCTACAATCGCAGCTGATGGGTCTCCATTTTCAATTCCTTTTACACAATGGATATTTAATCTTTCTGCCCATTTATCTAATTGTTCAATGGCACCAGCTCTAAATGTATCTGCCGCAACAAATGCAACAGATTTGCCTTGATTTAAATACATACGTGCAAGTTTAGCTGCAGTAGTTGTTTTACCACTACCATTAACACCTTCTAATAATATGACTGTTACACCATTTTCATTGTAGTTGATTTGGGTATCTTCATATTCTTCATAGACCTCTTTCATAATTTCCATTAAGAAATTCATGGCCCAATGGAATGTTAATGAAGGATAATCTTCACATTTTATTCTTAATCTTTCACAAATTAAATCTGCTGTTTCAATTCCAACATCACTCTCTAAAAGAATAATCGTCAATTGTTCAAGAAATTCATCATTGACACCAGAAAAAGAGTACTGCATTTCATTCAGCTGATCACCAAAGGTTTGTTTTGCTTTTTGAAATCCGCTTAAATATACAGCCTGGTCATCCTTTTTCTTGAATTTTTCTTTTAATTTGCTAAGAAAACTCATTAAGCAGCCTCCAATTCAATTGGTTCTGCCATCTCAATTGCTTCAAGTAATTCAACTTTGAGCATTTGAGAAACACCTTGTTGTTGCATTGTAACACCATATAAAACATCAGCATTCTTCATTGTTCCTTGTCTATGTGTTACAACAATAAATTGTGTTTGGTTTACATAGTTATGTAAATATTGGGCAAAACGCTCAACATTTAATGGGTCAAGAGCCGCTTCAACCTCATCCAAGATTACCATTGGTACAGGTTTTACTTTCAATATTGCAAATAATACACATAAAGCGATTAAGCTCTTTTCACCACCAGAGAACAACATTGTATGTTGTACATTTTTACCTGGAGGTTGTGCATCAATTTCAATTCCAGAATTTAAAATGTCATCTGGATCAACTAATGATAAAGTTGCTTTTCCTCCACCATATAAGTTTCTGAATATGTCATTGAATGAAACATTGATTTTATCAAACATTTCTTTGAATTGTCTTTTCATGACAGTATCCATTTCATCAATAGCAGCTAATATTTTATTTCTGCTATCTGTTAATTCTTCAATTTGTTGTTTTAATGTTTCATATCTTTCATTAACTTCGCTATATTCTTCAGGCGCATTCATGTTGATATTACCTAAGCGCTCAATATCAGCTCTTAATTGCGCAACTTCTTCTTTTGCATTTTCAATCACATCTGCACTAGAAACAGTTTTCGCATATTCGTATGTCATTTGATATTCACTTGCTAATCTTTGTAAGTCATTATCCATACGAGTCTCAATGCGTCCTTGATCAATCTTGATTTGATTCGCATTAGATTCAATCGTTGCTAAATCTTTTCTAATTTGACGTAATTGTGCTTCTTTACGTTCAACACTACTACTTAATTGAAGACGGTGATTACGTTTCGCCTTAATATTATTTGTGATTTCATCACGCTTAGAATAAGCAGCATTCAATCGAATAACTAATTCATCAACATGTGAATTACCATCTTCTACATCATCTTCAGGTTTCAATAAAGCTAAATCATTCGCTGCCTTTTCATATTTTGCTTGTTTTGCTTCAACTACTGGTTCTAAAGCAGCTAGCGCAAAACGTTTTTCTTGTAATTGACGAGCTACATTTTCACGTAATGCATTCGCTTCTTCTAATTCTTTTCTAGCAATTTCAAAACGTGCACTTTGCGCATCTAATTGTAAAGCAATTTCTTCTGCTTCTTTGCGCATCGTCACAATATTTGTATCATTCTTTGTTTTACCACCAGTAATTGAGCCTCCTTTATGAATGACTTCCCCTTCTGTAGTAACAATCTTATATGCTTGATTTACACGCAATGATAATTCATTACCTGCTTCAATTGAATCTGTTACCAATACATTTTGAAGTAATGAATCTACTACTGGTTGTATTTCACTTGAACATTTCACAAAATCACATGCAAGGCCTAAATAACCTTCTGTATTTTCACAAATGATCTCATTTTCTTTACTAATATAACGTGGTTTACAAACTGTTAGTGGTAAGAATGTTGCACGACCACTTTCATTACGTTTTAAGAATCGGATTGCATCACGCGCTGCTTCCTCATCTTTTGTAATAATATTATTCATCGCACCACCAAGAGCACGTGCAATAGCTTCTTCATATCCTTTTTCAACATCTAAAAGTTGACCAACAACACCAACAATACCATTTAAAGCATGTTGATTATCAATGATTGAACGTATTCCGGCTTGGTTATTAAAAGGATTACGCATTAAGCTTTCCAATACATCTTTTCTATTTTCAAGATTTCTTAGTACTGTTGTAGTTTGTTCAAATTCAACATTTTTATCAATAATATTTTGAGCTGCTTGATTCAACTTTTCACTCAATAAAGATATATCAGTATTCAAGTCATCTAAACGACCTTTTCTATCTTCATATTCAACTTTTGAAGTCTCAAGAATTTCTTTTAATTCTTTAATCTTTTGTTCATCTGTTCCGGTACTTACAATATATTTTCTTCTTTCATCAAATTCTGTTCTACGATTTTCAAGACTAGTTACTTCATT
>CACXEN010000017.1 GCA_902766675.1 uncultured Erysipelotrichaceae bacterium | reverse complement strand
GGCGCAGGTGTAATATTTCCGTTCTATGCCGTAAATGATATTGAAAAGCTGAGCAATAGATCAGAAGTATGTACCATTGATAGCACTGGATTGAATGATTTGTACAACCGTATAAAGAAATTATTCAAGTACTGGAGCGGTTCATCCTTTGGATTTAGGTTATATGAAAAAAATCAGCATAAAACCTTTGTGGAAATAATTCGTAAGAGAATAGCCATAGATGCTGCTGCAGGAGCGCTTGTAAAGTACAAGGAACGTCAGCTTGATGTTATTAATCGTGTGCAGGATGGATACATTTATTTTCTTTCAAATATTCGTCAGTTTTATGTTAGAGGTGGAGCAGGCACGGGCAAAACTTGGATTGCTATGAAAATGGCAGAATTAGAAGCACAAGATTCAAATAAAAAGGTTTTGCTTTTATGTGCATCACCTCATCTTGCAAAAATGATGAGGGAAAAAACGGACAAAGCAATTCAAGTATATAATATAGAGTCTTTAATTAATAAAATATCTAAGAATCCACAGGCTTATAAAGCGCCAAAGTATGCTGGCGTAGTTGATTCAGTGGAGGAAGACGTTGAAAAGTATGATGCAATTTTTATTGATGAAGCGCAGGACTTTTCGGAAGATTTAGCTTTTTTGGTAAAGTCTTTATTAGTAGATGAAAAGGAATCCAGACTAGGAGTTTTTTATGATGATATTCAAGTAGTTAGAGATGATAGTTTTGGAGATGCATTTATGATTTCAACTCCACCGTTCCTACTACATGAAAATATAAGGAATACAGCGAATATATACAGCTGGGCTATGGAAAATACCGAGCTCGGTACCGATGTAATTGTAAATCCTGTTGAAGGACCATGGCCTGTTACAGAGAACATAAATGATAAAAAACACTTGGCTCATCGACTTGAGAATCTTTTTAAGAAGTTTTTAGAGGATGAGGATTTATCTTCAGATTCATTGGTTATTCTGGTTGAAAATACAGAGAACTTTATAAATGGCTTCAGCGGAGCTATAGCAAAATGGAAACTGGTTAAGGAATACTCTAATGATAAAGACGAAATCAAGGTTTCCTCAGTGGAAGACTTTAAGGGATTAGAGTCTGACATGATTATTTATATTCATGGCCAGAAGACTACTGATAATCTTAACTATATTGCTTATACGAGAGCAAGGTATTATTTAATGGAATTGGTTATGAAGTGATGACTAGTAGATGGCAAGTATAAAGTACATAGAACGACAGATATGAAAAGAGGACTAGTAGGGATGAACAATAAAGAAATAATCGAAAAATGGATGTGTGCTTTTGATGATGAAGAGTTTCAGGATAAACTTCAAAACTATCGAAACCAAATAGAAAAAATTATCAAAGATTACATTCATACCATAAAGAAAGATAAAAGCACAATGATGTTTGATTCTTTGGAATCAAGAATCAAGAGTCGCGATAGTTTTGAACAAAAATTAAGTAGAAACGATTATGTAAACAGGTGGGAATTGAAAGATGAAAAATCAGAAAACCAGAAGTTTATTCTAGAAAATCTTTCCGATGTGATTGGTTTTCGTATTTCTTGTTATTTCAAACAGGATGAAAAAATACTGTTTGAAAAATTAAAAAATGCAGGGCTTTCAAGTATAGTTTTTGATCCGAATACAAATACGAAACAGGCTAATGGGCATGACATTTATAAACTAGAAGGTTTATATAATGATGAATGTAGATTTGAAATACAGATAAAGTCTTTAGTGCATAATATTTGGGGAGAAGTTGAACATAAGACAATTTATAAGACCAGAGATTATGATTGTAATATTGAAGATAGACGGGCTATAACTGAAGGTACATATGGCATTTTAACGGCAACTGATACACAGTTAAACTCACTGTTTAAAATGAATTATGATATTGACAAAATGCTGAAGGGCTTGTTTTATGAGCTGACAAAAAAAGATATTGAAAATGAATTTCACACGGATATTTTAGGTAAAGCCTATAATCAATTTTTTGGTATCTTTTATAAGCGATATCAAAAAGAAATACAAGAGTATGTTGCAAATAGATTGCTTGGAAATTCTATTATCTTGAAGAAGATTAGCACAGAATTAGACTCGTTATTTACAAATGATTTTAAGGAACGTTTACAGAGCCGATATTTAAATTATGACTTTGAACTTGTCAGAACTATATCAAAAGAAATTTTTGAATATAAAGATGAGGATGATTTTTATAGATTACTATTTAAAATACTAAGTCCATCGCAGGAAGAGGAAAACTATGATGATGAAGATGCCTTTTCTGATGACGGTAGTGAAGAGGAATTAGAAGAAAATCAGTCAGTTGAAGAAGAATGTATTGAAGTCGTATTTGCGCGATTGAAAGAATTCAGTTTTAAAGAGGTGAAAATGGCATGATGGAATTAAAACAAGAAGGAAAAACGAAGATAATTCAATCAAAACGTACAGTTGATTGGTTAATTAACAATACTCAAGTAAGAACGTTTGATCCGATTACTTTCAATGGGTATCAAAGACAAATCGATGAAAAACATGCACAAAAAATAGTTGACTATATTTTGAAAAGGGACTTCTATTTTCCGACCGCGATAATTTGTTCTGTTGAGCATTATGAAGAAGGCGAAAACATTGAGACTTTAAATGTTGTTGATGGGCAGCACAGAGTACATGCATTTAAAATGCTAAAGAAGCAGGATATAGAAAGATATAACGCTATTAAAAATTTTGAAATCCCAGTTATTATTCTTGTTAATCCAAAGTTAGCGGTGGAAATAGAAACATTTATAACGATTAACAAAACATCAAAGACTGTAGATACCTCGCTGGCTTATGTTTTGAAAAACAAAATTAATAAAGGAAATACTGAGGCTATCTCTAATACAGCACGACGTGAATATTTGGCAGTAGAAGTGGCACGATGGCTTAATACAAATGTAGATTGTGCTATATGGAACGACAAAATATTATATGAAGGTAGTATTAGGAACCGGTTTGAGTATATCACGCTTAATGGGTTTGTTCGTTCAATGAGGGCGTTATTGGGCACGTTAGATAAAAAGCATATAGTTTTATGCGATTGGACTTCTGATATTACTAAAGAACAGTTAGAACAAAAGGTAAAAGATATAGCGAATTTTGTTGAATTTGTTTGGAAAACAGTATACAAAAAGTGGCCTGATTTACAAACAGATAATCATGAAGATTCGCGCGTGATTCAAGGTACAATTGGTTTCACGACAATCAATAGATACTTGATTAAGCGCACTCCTGAGTTTGATGGTACAGACATGAATGAGTATAAAAAGTTTGTTGAAAGAATAATTTTGAATGATATTGATGTTCCGTCCGAACGTTGGAAGAAAGGGGGGATATATTCAAAGTTTACATCAGAATCAGGCTATAAAGCTATAGTCGATGATTTGCTTGGAAATGGCATTGGTTAGAAGTTATGGGCGTTGAAAGGTGACAATCTATGGATGGTAAAGCAATACGTTTAGTACAGTATTTAGAGGGCTCTGATAAACGATTTATAATTCCGGTTTACTAGAGAAACTATTCCTGGAAAAAAGATAATTGTCGTCAGCTATATCCTGATGTGAGAATTTAAAAGAAAAACGATAACTTCTGGTCCCCATCTGCCCACAAGTGGAATTTTAGGTTTTAGGATATGCCTAAAGCGGGCGACATGGGAGCACGGAAATTTGCGTAAAGGAAAGTATGCACCTTTATGCGTATCCTGTTATATTTTTTATTTTTGCTTGTAAAGATGCTTGCGGAATAGTCGTAAAACGCAGAGGATATGCAGAAGCCTTTATTTATAAGGCTTTCGGAACCCAACTATGTTGTAAAAGGGTATATTATTCCGACTTATCCGAAAATGCATAATTTGCCCGTGCCAACGGTTGGTCCGGATATGTCGTAATTTGCGTTAGCATCCTGCAAAGGTTGATTTTATGCGGTTTGTGGCAGATAGAGGGCGAAGTGGTTGACTTCATGTGGTCAAGTAGGCTGGCCACGTGTTAAAGGTTGGTACGAATGGATCGACCTTAGGTTGGTCCACACCGCAGACAGTTTGCTCGGATGCCAGCGAAATGGCTTAAAATCAAGGCTTTATAAAGTTAAATAGATGACTCATTTGTAGAGTAGTTATTCAGAAATGAATAGCTGCTCTTTTTTTATACAAATTTTTAGTAATCAGTTCCAACTCGTTCCAAATAGTAGATGAAGGAAGAAAAATTTCTCGAAAT
>CACXEN010000016.1 GCA_902766675.1 uncultured Erysipelotrichaceae bacterium | reverse complement strand
TTTCTAATAAAGAAAATAATTCTTCAGCAACTTCTTTACTATAGCCATGATTTAAACATCCATAAATAAATTCATTTTTCAATTGTAAAACGGAATCTAAATTCTTTTTCGAAAATGCTTTTCGTAAAATATCTGCTTTACCCAGTGAAAAACCAGCAACGATTTCAGCCATCAACATTGCTTGTTCTTGATATGCCATAATTCCATATGTTTCTTTTAAAACAGGTTCTAAATCCTTTGTAACATAATGAATCTTTTCCGGATGTTTTTTATTTTCTACGAAAGATGGAATATTTGCCATTGAAGCTGGTCGATAAAGTGCTAATGTTGCAGCGATATCAGAAAAGCTAGATGGTTGAACTTGTTTTAAAGTCTTTTTGATTCCTTCTGATTCTAATTGGAATACACCTACTGTATCTGCTTTAGATAATAGATGGAATACTTTTGGATCATTATATGGAATATCTTTTAAAGAAAAACTAGGATTTTCTTCTTTGATAGATTTCACAATATTATCTATTGTTGTTAGATTTCTTAATCCTAAGAAATCCATCTTAATAAGACCTCTTTCTTCTAAGAAATCAGCTGTATATTGAGAAGTTTTCATATTATCTGAAATAGCAATTGTCGGTATGATATCACGTAGTGGTTTCTTTGACATCACAATACCAGCCGCATGTGTACTCATATGCCTTGGTAAACCTTCTAAGCGTGATGCAGTATAAAATAATTGTTTGAATTTTTCTTCTGATTGAATCAATTTTTGTAATTGAAGACTTTCGTTATATGCATCTTTCAAAGTAATTTTCGGCTTCTTTGAAATGAGTTTAGAAACCATATTGATATCATAGTCTCTCATATTGAGCACTTTGCCAACATCTCGAATTACTTGTTTTGCGCCAAGTGTTCCAAAAGTGATGATATTTGCAATATGATCCTTCCCATATGTTTCATAAACATATTGAATGACTTCATCTCTTCTATCATCTGGTATATCAGTATCAATATCAGGATATGAAATTCTTTGCGGATTTAAAAATCTTTCAAATAATAAATGATTCTCGATTGGATCAACATCTGTAATACCCAAACAATATGCGACTAAAGATCCAACAACAGATCCTCTTCCCGGTCCAATATTGATTCCCTTTTTCTTTGCATAGCGAATAAAATCAAACACAATCAAAAAATAATCTTCGAAATGCATTTGAATAATAGTATCTAATTCATATTTCAAGCGACTAGCATAAGTATTTGTGACCTGATTATTTAATCTCTTTTTTAATCCTGTTTTACATAAACCTTCTAAATATATATCTGAAGATACGCCATTTGTGAAAGGATATCTTGGCAATTCTGTTACTTCTAATTCATAGTTTCCTGTACATAAACCAGCAATTTCATCTGTCCTATCTAAATCATCTTTATCATATAGTCTTTCTAATTCTTTTTGACTTAAATAATATCTACCTTTGATTGTTGATAAAGAAGCATCTTGGATTGTTTTATCTTCTCGAATACCACTTAATATTCGATAATCAAAATATTCATCTTCTTTTAAATAATAAATCTTATTTAAAGCAACCGTTTCAATATTAAAGCGTGCCGCAATCCGTTTTAAGAAAAGATTCTTTTCTCTCCAAAGATTTGATTCTTGATAAGAAAGCGCAAAATAGAATGGTGGTAATTCTTCTTTCATTTGTTTAATTCTTTCACTTAATGTGACATCATCATTCGAAATCATACAAGATTCCACATAACCGCCTTCACCATAAGCTATAACTACACATTGATCAGCATATTGCTTAAAAGTTTCCAATGTGATTTCTCCATCGATATCATTTTTTATTGAGGATAATTGAATAAGATTGTAATACCCCTTCGTATTTTTGGCTAATAAGACAAATGGAACTAATTGTTCATGGTATAAAACATCTATTTCTAGCCCAACAATCCCTTTAATACCCTGTTTTTTACATTCTCTAATAAAAGCAGCAGCTCCAAATAAATTATTATGATCCGTTAAAACAACCGTATGAAAAGCATTTTCTTTCGCATAAGAAACATAAGAAGGAATTCGAATCGTGCTATCTAGTAATGAAAAGCTGCTTCTAGTAAATAAATGTGTACTCATACACTTATTATACCAATCAAAAAATAGCAGAAATAAAAATTATTAAATTATTTATGAAAAAAATTTGGAATTGCGTTCAAACAGTTTATTTTATGCTAATATATTGCATGGAGATTAAAATGATATTTAAGAAGAAAACTGACGAAAAATCAGCCTCAATAGAAAATACAGAAGCTAAAAACAGAAAAAAACTACGTCGTAAAACTTATATTAAAGTTCTTTTAAAACGATTTGTAGTTCTTTTAATGGTTCTTTTACTTTGTATATATGGCTTTGTTGGCCTAAAAGTACTTGATTATGCCCGTGAATTATTAGATGGTAAGCCAACAATCAAAATCAATGACTTCATTGGTGAAGAATCAAGTCGTATATATGATGGTGAAGGCAATTTATTGACTGAAATTGGAACATATTATAGAGAGAATATCAAATATGATAAATGTCCAGAATCATTAATTGATGCATTCTTATCCATTGAAGACTCTCGTTATTTTGAACATAATGGCTTCGATATTCCTCGTTTTTCAAAATCTGCCATTGAAACATTATTAAGAAGAAATACGCAAGGTGGATCAACCTTCACAATGCAATTGGTAAAGAATACATATTTCACGATCGATGCTGGTGATGATTCTGTATCTTATACAGCTGACTACCAATATAAAGCGCAACAAATATGGCTTTCTATGGAATTAGAACAATATCTTACAAAGAAAGAAATATTTGAATTGTATGTCAATAAGTTGAACTTTGGAAGCCGTGTACGTGGTGTCCAAAAAGCCGCTGATTATTATTTCAATAAAGATACTTCACAATTGAATTTATCAGAAAGTGCTATGTTGGCTGGTATTGTAAACTTACCAAACCAATTCAACCCATATATGTACTTAGATATAGCAACCAATCGTAGAAACCAAGTATTAGACTTAATGTTATCGCATGGATATATAACAGAAGATGAACATGCTCTAGCAACAAGTATTAAAGTAGAAGACTTATTAGTTGGTGAAGAAAACTTCACTGTAGAAAGTACAAAGTATCCTGCATATATCGATGCAGTTATTGAAGAAGCTGAAGCGCTAACTGGATTTGACCCTGTTAATGTAGGTATGGAAATACATACAGGATTAATTCCGGAAGTACAAGAAGAAATAGAAAGTATTCTTAATGCTGATTCTTCTGTACCATATACAAAAGATTTAATGCAATGCGCAATTGTGTCTATGAACAACAATGATGGTACGATTGTTGGCATTGGTGGTGGTAGAAATTATAAAGGTGGATCAAGACTGCTAAACCGTGCAACCCAAGGTTACAAACAACCAGGATCTTGTCTAAAGCCTATCATTCCATATTTATTAAGTTTTGAATATCTAGGATATTCATTAGATGAAATATTAGAAGATAGACCAATCACCTACCCTGGTGAAAGTAGAGTCTTAAGGAATGCGGATGGTAATTATACAGGTGATGTCACAATTCGTGATGCACATATTCGATCACTAAACATCCCTGCGATTATGACCCTACAAAGAGTTGTTGAACAAATAGGTTCACAAGCAGTCGTCGATTACATGAAGAGTATTGGATTTACCTCAATAGATTATGAGAATTTCCATTTATCTGTCGCAATTGGTGGTAACGACTTCGTCGCAACCCCAAAACAAGTTGCTGGTGCACATGCCGCAATTATGAACTTAGGTGTATACAATGAACCACATACAATCACAAGACTTGTAACATCTAATGAAGAAATCTATTATCCTGATAATCAAAATGTAAGAGTTGTTTCATCAGGTAGCGCATATCTATCAACGCAGTTATTAAAAGGTAATGTTGATACGACATTATACAACTATACCAACGTATTAAAGCGTGGCTATCCAGTCTACGCAAAAACTGGTACAACTGACTGGGGTAGCGATGGATTACAATATGGTATCCCTTCTGGTGCGATGAAAGATAAGTGGATGGTTTCTTCCACTAATACATATACAAATGCTGTTTGGCTAGGCTTCGATATGGCAGTTGCTGGTAAGGCAACATATGTAAACGATTATGAAATGAATTTAAATATACCTGGTATTATCAATAATCGCTTATTAAGCATTGAAGAAGGTTTTAGCAACGATAATCTATATGATGGCGTTAGTAAACCAAACGATTTAAAGAGTGTTACATTTGTAAAAGGATCATGGCCACATGTACAACGCGAATCATGGATGCCTGGTAATGCATTTGTGACTACTTATGTTTCTACAACTGGATTAAAGAATTCCCCTCTTATCCCTTCTTCTCAATATTCTGTAACCAAACCAAAATTAACAGGAATTACAGCTAGTGCTTCTGGAACCACACTAAAAATCAATTGGGGTAATAACTCAAGAAGCTGTTCTGGTAGCACAAAAGATATCTCGCTACATGACCAATGGAATAACATTTCAAAAACTGGTGTCTGCTTAGTTGATCTATCATGGCTAGGTGGTGGCGCAAGATATGTAGCTGAGATTTATGCAAATGGCGCATATGTTACAACAGTTACTTCTAATACTGCTTCCTATTCAGGAAATCCGGGTGTATCTGGTAGTATTCGAGTATGTGGTTATTATTCAAATTCTGCTGGTACAAGTGAAAAGAAATGTGCGGAAGCCGGTACATTAGAAGCAGTGAAAAAAGAAGATTCAAGTGATGAAAAAGATACATCATCTTCTGATTCATCTGAATCAGATAGCGAATAGCAAACGAAAACATCCTTTCCAGGATGTTTTTCATTAACCTTTTATACCGGTTTCTCCACCAATACCATTGATGAACCATTTTTGCGTAAATGCGAAGAGTACAAGTAATGGCACAATTACTACGGCTGAAGAAGCCATTACAAGAGCCCAGTCAATATTTACTGCGGTATTAGCTAAAAACTCACTACGTAAACCTTGTGATACTAAGTAAACATCTTTTGTCTTAGTAATTAATGAAGGCCACATGTAGTTATTGTATGTAGAAATA
>CACXEN010000015.1 GCA_902766675.1 uncultured Erysipelotrichaceae bacterium | reverse complement strand
GCATTGCATACTGAAATATTAAAAAACCAAGAACTTGCGGCTTTCAACCAAGTATATCCACACAAGTTCAACAATAAAACAAATGGTATTTCATTTAGAAGATGGATTATGCATTGTAATCCAAAACTATCTCAATTATTAGATGAAACAATTGGTGAAGATTGGAAAAAAGATGCACGTCATTTAGAAAATTTATTGAGACATTATGATGACGAAGTATTCCTCAACAGATTTGAAGATATTAAACACGACAACAAAGTCGCATTAGCTAAGTTCATCAAAAAGAGAGAAAAAGTTGATATCAACCCAGACTCTGTATTTGATGTTCAAGTAAAACGTATGCATGAATACAAGCGCCAACAATTAAATGCATTGTGGCTAATCTATCAATACTTACGTATCAAAGATGGCTACTACCCTGCTAGACCAGTCACTGTAATATTTGGTGGTAAAGCAGCACCTGCATATACAATGGCAAAAAATATTATTCACTTAATACTTGTGCTTCAACAATTTATCAATAGTGATCCAGTTGCTAGTCAATACTTACGTGTTGTAATGCTAGCGAATTACAATATTGATAAAGCAGAAAGAATTATTCCTGCATGTGATATTTCCGAACAAATATCTCTTGCCTCAAAAGAAGCAAGTGGTACTGGCAATATGAAATTCATGTTGAATGGCGCAATCACATTAGGCACAAACGATGGCGCAAATGTTGAGATTAGAGATCTAGTAGGATATGACAATATCTATCTATTCGGAAGAAGCAGTGATGATGTCATTAACCTCTATAACACAAATGGATATCATTCCATCGATTTCTATAATCGTTCAGAATCTATCCGTAAATGTATAGACTTTATCACAAGTAAAGAATTGCTCGCAATTGGCGATAAAGAAATGTTAGAAGCAGTACGTGATAACTTCATCAATAAAGACTGGTTCATGACATTGTTAGATATGGAAGATTACTGTTCAGTAAAAGAAATCGCATTATATGATTATGAGAATAGAGACTGGTGGAAGAGAAAAGCTCTCGTTAATATTGCCAAGAGTGGTTTCTTCTCTAGCGATCGTACAATTAACGATTATAATAATGATATATGGAAACTGAGGTAATCAAATGGTAATTATAGAAATGGATAATGGTGGCATCATTAAGATTGAATTAGATTCAAGTGCTGCCCCACTCACAGTTAGTAACTTTGAAAAATTAGTAAAAGAAGGCTTCTATGATGGTCTTACATTCCATCGCATCATCAAAGGATTTATGATTCAAGGTGGTGACCCAAGTGGAAATGGAACTGGTGGTTCTAGCGAAAACATCAAAGGTGAATTCGCAACCAATGGTGTAAACAATCCTATCAAGCATGTACGTGGCGTAATATCTATGGCACGTGCAATGGATCCAAATAGTGCATCCTCTCAATTCTTCATTATGCATCAAGATGCACCACATCTAGATGGTAGTTATGCCGCATTTGGTCACGTAGTAGAAGGTATGGATGTCGTAGATCAAATCGCAAATGAAAAAACAGGATTCCAAGATAGACCTCTAAATCCTGTAGTAATGAAGAAAGTTACAATTGAAGAATAAAAAAATGATGGTGAATACCATCATTTTTCGTTCTTATTTCACTAGGTCTTTTAATGTTTTGCTAGCTTTGAACTTTGGAGCTTTAGAAGCTGCGATTTTGATCTTTTCGCCTGTAGCAGGATTTAGACCCATACGAGCCTTCTTCTTAACTACTGAGAATTTACCGAAACCATTAATGTTAGCTACGCCACCTTTTTTAATTGTTTTACCAATTTCATCGAATACGTAGTTAACTGCTTCGTTAGCATCTTTCTTAGTCCAACCATATTTAGCTGCTAAGTCTTCAGCTAGAACTTTTTTTGTTAATTCAGTAACTTTTGCCATGTTTATCTCCTTCTTTCGTTACTTCTATTTTAGCCCATTTTAAGCCTTTTTCAACCCATTAATAATAAAAAAGCCTCATTTTTTCGTATATTTTAAGCATAATGACAAAATTTCCCCTATTTTTAGGGAAAATCTTATAATTACTTATTTATTTTTTAAAACAATCCATGCATACATGTTTTACTTGACTTTTCTAGATTCTCCAGTCAAATAATTTATTTCAATTCCTGGCTGTACATTATAAAAGTATTCACAATAATGAATAGATCCATCTTCACTAATCGCTTCAATTAATACACCACGTGCTACTAATTCATTTTGTTGGAAGACTGGTGTTACACGATAATATACAGAATTATTTGTACGATGCATATATGATGAAACCATGTTTTCTACCTTTGTCATATTCAAATTCATATATCGAGTACCTGTAATTAAATTCTTTTCATTCGCATTTTCACCACATAATTCAAATGCGATTAAATGACAACGATTATATAAAAAACCATCTTCAATAAGATCATCATATTTTGCATTTTGATATCCACTTGGACGAATGGAGTCTATTTCTCCTCTTTCTTCTGTTGGTAAATTATTTTCTGTTAATAAGCTATATGCTACATCACATCTACCTAATCGATCTAATTCGGAAAATACTAGCTTTCCTTCTTCCCAATCTACTTGCGTATAATCGAAGAATGGATATCCATTATTTAGTGTATAGCTTTCTTTTGTGTCATATGCTGGTATGTCTTTATAATCAAAGACATATTCTCTTTCTGGCATGAAGTGCTGGAATGAAAATAGCCCAATTGCGATAAGAAAAACAATCAGGGTATCTTTCAATCGATTCTTATCTTTGGTTTGTTTATTTTTTATATAACGATATAAAAAAAGAAAAAAAGAAAATAACGCTAATATACTAAGCGATAGAAATAACAATTCTTTTTTTGAAAACATATTTAATATTTCCATAGATAGTATTATAAATTACTTCTAGTACATTGCCTATTACATTCGTTATAATAGTTCTATGATACGCAAACAAATAAGAAAAATACTCATACTATTTCTATTGGCTTTATCACTACTTCCTGTCCATGCAGAAAATGCATATCAGCTAGAAGTTGATTTAGTTAGCCAATATGCATATGTCATTGATTTAACAAACAATGAGGTGCTACTAGATATTCAATCAAAAGAAAAGATGTATCCAGCATCCATGACTAAGATAATGACTGCAATTGTCGCAATTGAAAATGCGTCCAGTTTAAATGAAACAATCTATATGGATGAAAATGTATTTGATGGCTTAGTAGAAGCAAACGCTACTGTAGCAGGATATGCTGTAGGAGATGAAGCAACCATCAATGATCTACTATATGGTGTAGCCTTACCTTCTGGTGCAGATGCTTGTAATGCATTAGCACTCCATACCAGTGGAAGTATCGACAATTTTGTGAAATTAATGAATGAAAAAGCTATCGAACTAGGAATGACACAAACACATTTCCAAAACCCAACTGGTTTACATGATGCGAATCATTATACAACTGCATATGATATCGCAACACTACTTACATATTGCATCAAAAATGATACATTCAAAAAAGTATTTTCCACAAGACGATATATTACTGCTCCTGTAGCATCCCATCCAAATGGCATTGATTTAATATCTACCGTAGAAAATGCACTAGATATATCGGATGTTCCACTTCCAGGATTAGGTGGTGCTAAAACTGGCTTTACATTTGAAGCAGGTCACTGCATTGCCTATTGGGCGAACAATGGAGAATTCGATGTTGTTGGAGTCACTGGACTAGCAGATACTAGTATGTATGAAATGACACATGTAGAAGATATGTCTAGAACATTACTCGAATTACAAAACTGGCACCATAAAACATTATCTTCGGAAGGTGAATTATTACATACCATTACAGTGCATCATCGCTATGAAGATGAGACTATTGAATTATATGTCCCTGCCACTGTTGCGATGGACTTAAGAGATGATTACGAAATACAAACTGTATTTAATATGCCAGATGAAATTACCTCTACAAATGAAGAACAAACTTTAGATGGTTTATATTCCATATTAGTTGATGGAATCGCTGTATATGAAAAAGGCCTCCATGTAACAATACCTAGAGAACCTAATTTCTTTGGTAGATTCTTAAATTGGTTTGATGATTTAATTCATTAAACCTTTTTCTTTTTTTGCGCTAACTGCACTATATACGAGTACTGCTCCAACAATAGTCGCAATCACACCAATCAATAGAACAGTCTTAACTGTAAATGCGTCGAATAAATATCCACATGTTATATTTGCGATTAAGCCACCAATCGTCAGTGTCATCATCATAATGGATTGTCCTTTATTTCGATCACTTTCTAATATATTTTCATTTACCCAATATACTAAAGCCGGAAGCATTACTGCATAGCCAAGCATTTGTAGGAAATGTACAAAGTACAACATTACTTCTCCTTTACATAAATAGAACATGATGTGTTTCACCAAATACATCCCAGCCGCAAATACCATTACCTTATTGATATCAAACTTTTTAATGATCTTTGAGAATAAAAACATTGGAGGTAATTCGGACATCGCTGCAACAAATACTGCAGTTCCTTGTATTTTTGCGATGATACTATCTTTGGCGATATTATATGCCTCACTTCCAACATTCAATGCGTTTGAATCATATGATGGAAGTGCTTGAATTCTAGCTAATATTTCTTGTTCACCTAAAATTCCCTCGATAATTACTTTTAAATACACATTAATCATTTGGTGTGTAAAATAAATACCAATCATACCAACTGCCAATAGAATCGCAGCTTTATATTTCTTGAAAAACGCACCATATGATAAATCATTTTTCTCTACCACTTCTTTTTTCGTATTTTCGACATTTGGCATCGAAGTTAAAACTAAGATTGCAATAATAGAGAATATGATGATATAGAATGGAATCGTATTTTTACCAAATGCGACCCAAAGTCTACCAAGGAAGAATGCGCCAATTGCATATGCGGCAGATCCTATTCCTCTACATAAACCATAATTGATCTTTGTTCCATCTTTTTCATATATAAATGCGACAGTATTAATAACTGGCATGCAAATATTCACAATCGCACATGTTAGTACTGCTAATACCACCACAATAAATAATGTATCTGGAATCACTAGCATTCCTATACCTGTTATTAGTGACGCAATTGAAATGAATCGCAAGAATCCTTTTTCATCCATTATCGTTGTGCGATCTAGCCATGCACCAAAATATGATTGCCCAATTAAACCTAGAATATTACCACATGCAATGATATATCCAATGAGTGTAGTATTTGGATTGCCTTGTGCATCCATCAACACACGCAATGAAGATAAATAATTGAATATATATCCAATCATCGCTGAGCACATAACCATATTCGTTATATTTAACAGCGCATACTGTATGGTTATATATTTATATTTCATACTTCAAGATCCCCTTTTGGATATTATAATATGAAAACATTGGTAATTATTGATTGAGCGTGTAAAATAATACTATGAATAAAAACTTATTTTTACAGTTGAAGAGAATTATCGCCGGTATCGCGGCAGTTGGGAATAGTTTCCTTTTGCGTGAAGTATTCGATATGCTCATTTTTGAGATACGTTATTGGAGTGAATATAGTATGTCCTATGCTTTACGTTATTTATTCGGTACTATCGTTTGTATTATTACAATTGTCTTGTTGGTAGATTATATTATCGATACAACTAGAGAAATTCGTCTCGAACAAGATTTACAAGCTGAAAATGAATATAAAAAGAATATAAAAATTCTTTCTAATCAAACAAAATCGAATAGTGAAAAAGATGAAACTAGTATTGATCCAGAAGAATTAAAAGAAATGATTCAAAATGATTATTCGAGCCAAAGTAAAACATCTTCCAAGTAGGAAGATGTTTATTTTTTATCTTTGTTTGAATTCTTATTCAGTCTTTGATATAAGATATTACCAGTATGACCTGCACTTATTGCAAATCCAATTAACAGTATTCCCCAAAACCATCCCCATTTATGGCGTACAATATTATCTAGTGCTATACCAATCTGGATTACAGATAATGCAAAACTAATTGCATAAGTACTTGTCTTTACTTGCATGAAAAAACTCCTCATAAAACAATGCAGCTAATTCGCTGCATTTTCATATATTTATTACCGCTTTATTTTAACAGATATTGATTACTCTTTAATATATCTACGATTACCTTTTGTATATCATCTATTTCACTATTAAAACTACCTTGCACTAACTCTTCATTACCGCCACCTTTACCATTTAGCTTTAGATTGATTTCCTTAATAGCTTCTTTTAGGTTTACACTTTTAGACATAATGATATATTCAAAATTACACATAGTTTTATTAATGATTACTACTGTATGAATATTTTCTTCACCTATTAATTTATTTGCATATTTTTTTAGAATATTTTTATCTATATTATTTTCTATTTCGAAAACAATACCTTCTTCTAGGATAGAGTAATTCTTATTAGATAAATATAATTCAGAAAAATATTTCTTTTCTTCATTCTTTTTCGAAATATCTTCTTTTAGTTTATTTACATATGCAAAAGTATCATCTAGTGGCGCAGATAATAATACAGATATTTCATGATTCTCATCAAAGATATTTCTTAAATAATTAAAGCATCTCATTCCTGCAAGCATTTCGAGTCTGGTGCCCTCTTTATGTTTGGAAGCAGATATTATTTTGATGATTCCTATTTCTCCTGTTGTTTTAACATGTGTCCCACAACATGCACAACAATCCACATCCTCAATTTGTACGATACGAAGTTTATCTTCGATTTCTTTTTTAGAACGGTATTCCAAATTATTCTCTTCTTCTTTTGTTGGATATAGAATACGAATTGGAATATTCTTTTGTATCACTTCATTTGCGAGTGATTCTATCTTATTAATATCTTCTTTTGTCAGCACTCCATCAAAATCAACTTGAATGAATTCACCCATATGAAAACCAACATTGTTGTATCCAAAGTGCTCATGTATTAAGCCAGACACAATATGTTCACCACTGTGATTTTGCATATGATCAAATCTTCTTTCCCAATCAATGGCGCAATGCACATCACTATTGAAAGGTAATTCTTTATCAATATAATGAAGTATTTGATTATTCTCTATTTGTACATCTAAAACTTTTGCGTCATCTATAAAACCCAAATCATTTGGTTGGCCACCACTTGTTGGATAGAAATAAGTCTTGTCTAAAATAACACAAAACATATCTCCTCTTTTTGTGATATCTATAATTTTTGCGTCAAATTCTTTTATATATGCGTTTTCTTGATATAGTCCATTCATTTCCTAGATTATAACAAAAAAAGGTAAGGCTTTCGCCTTACCATAAATCTGTTATCTAAATTAAGAAATATTTTAGGATAAATAGTGCTGCTAATACATATAGTAATATAGAAACATCTTTTCCTTTTCCTAATAGTGCATTGATTGCAACATAAGAAATAATACCGAATGCGATACCGTCAGAAATAGAATAAGATAAGCCCATCATTACGATACATACGAAGCATGGAATAGCAGATGATAATTCATCCCACTTCACATCTTTTACTTGTTGCATCATCAAGAATCCAACAACGATGAGAGCTGGTGCAGTTGCGAAGCTTGGTATTGTTAAGAATAATGGAGATAAGAAGATTGCGAATAAGAATAATACACCTGTTGTAAGTGATGTTAATCCAGTTCTACCACCTTCAGAAATACCAGAAGATGATTCAACGAATGTTGTAATTGTTGATGTACCAAGACATGCACCTACTGTTGTACCAATAGCATCCGCAAATAAGATTTCTTTAATACCAGGAAGTTTGCCATTTTCATCAAGCATTTCTGCTTTTGTAGCACAACCGATTACTGTTCCAAGTGTATCGAAGATATCCACAAATAGGAATGCAAATACAACAACTAAGAAGTCTAGAAAATGTGATCCGATAAATCCAAAATCAAACTTAAATATTGTTGATACAGATAGATCTGGGAATGAGAATATTGCGGATGGAATTGTTGAATAATAACCTAATTCTGGATTTGGTACATATAGACCTAATACTTCGCAAATCATTCCGACAACCCATGTGCCAACAATACCTACTAGCATATAACCTTTTACACCTTTGATTAGTAGCCAAGCAATTAATACTACACCTAGTAGTGCAATAATTGCTGGCACTGCAACTGTTCTAAATGTTTCAGCTGTAATTGCTTCTTTTACTGAGAAAAGGCTAACTAGTGTACTTTCATTATTCACAATAATTTTTGCATTTTGTAAACCAATAAAAGTGATAAATAAACCAATACCTACAGACACAGCTACTTTTAATTGATGTGGGATAGTGTTAAAAATTGCTTGTCTTACGTTGGTCAATGACAAAACAAGAAAAATAAGCCCTTCCACAAAAACTGCTGTTAGTGCAACTTGCCAACTGTAGCCCATAGCGCCACATACTGTGTACGCAAAGTAAGCGTTTAGCCCAAGTCCAGCAGATAATGCGAACGGCTTATTTGCTAAGAATGCCATTGCTGTGCAGGCGACTGTGGATGCAACTGCTGTTGCAAATAAGATTGAACCACCTGCGTTTTCTAATCCTGGTGCTGCTGTCAAAATGGATGGATTCACGGCGAGGATATAAACCATCGTCATGAATGTTGTTAAGCCAGCGACAATTTCAGTACGAACATTTGTGCCATTGGCTTCCAACTTAAATAGTTTTTCGAACATTTATAGTATTCCCCTCTTTCTTCCACATAACGTAAAAAACGTCAAAATCAAAAAAGCTTCTGGTTCAAAACTATCCCCATATGAACACAAAAGCAGTCAGAAAGACATTCGTAGTCCTGTTGTTACGGCAACAGGGTAGAAACACTTTCGCCAATCCGAAAGCATATACGATATGTGGGATACAAATATTATACACAACCTCTTTCAAAAGAAAAGTGCTAATTGTCCTTTTTTATACGTCTTTTTTTAATGAAAACGGTTACTATAGCAAATGCTTTCTTTTTCCTTTCGTATCATGATATATTTACTGATGAGGTTGAATTATGAATATTAAAGAATATCCAGTAACTATCGCAACAATCATCTTATGTATTCTTATTTGGTTATTGCAATATACATCAAAGAAAGATGCTTATGGCTCTTCCCCTATCATATCTAAATTTGGTTTAATACCACTTCAAGTAAAGCGTGGCCAATATTATCGAATTCTATCTTCTGGCTTTTTACATGTACGTCCTTATCATATATTGATGAATTTATATGCTTTATATAATCTTGGAAGTAGTCTAGAACCATTTGTTGGATCATTCAATTTTGCGCTTATTTTATATCTAAGCATTATCGGTGGAGGTATTGCCTGCACATATCTTAGTGAACAAACAACAACGACAATTGGTATTAGTGGTGGTGTCTTTGGTTTATTAGCCGCATATGCCGTTATACTATTCCGCTTAGGATTATTCAGTGATCCATCCATAGTTTCAAATATTGGTTATGTCGTGATTGTGAATGTATTTATTTCTATGATGCCTGGTGTATCTTGGCAAGGACATCTTGGTGGTGCACTAGTTGGACTAATCTTATCCTTCATCTTATTTTAAAAAATTAAACAACACATAAAAAAAGAAACTCATCCGAGTTTCTTTTAGTCTTCTACATATGGAAGTAGAGCCATTTGTCTAGCGCGTTTGATTGCGACTGCCAATTGTCTTTGGTATTTCGCACTTGTGCCAGTTACACGTCTAGGTGTAATCTTACCATTTGCGCTAATGAACTTCTTTAATAATTCAACATCTTTGTAATCGATGTGCTTAATGTTATTTTTTGTGAAGTAACAAACTTTTCTGCGTCCAGTTCTTTGTTTTCTAAATGCCATTGTTCTTCTCCTTTTTAGAATGGCAGGTCATCGCTAGAAATATCTAAGCCACTACCTGCATCGAAGTCATCAACTGTATCCATGCTAGGAGCTTCTGGCTCATAGGATGGTTGATAACTATCTTGATATCCTCCGCTTGCTTGCGCTCTAGCTTCGGATTGTGCTCTGGATTCCAACAAACGAACATTATCAGCGATAACTACTGTTCTATAAACACGTTGTCCATCACGTTCATAATCACTTGTTTGTAATCTTCCATCAACACCAATAATCGCACCTTTTCTTGCGTATTGTCCTAGAAAATCTGCAGATTGACGCCAAGCTGTGCAATTGATGAAATCAGCTGTTTGGCCATTTCCATCTTGGCTTCTACCTGTACGTCTGTCGCATGCGACTGTAAAATCCGCAACTGATAAACCAGTAGATGTTTTTCTAACTTCTACATCTCTTGTAAGTCTTCCAACTAATACAACACGGTTAATCATTATTTTTCCTCCTGAGTCGCTTCATCGCGGGTAATCAGAAAACGAACAACATTTGCGTTGATACGCATCAAACGATCAAATTCTTTTACGCAATCATTGTCAGCTTCAAAGGCTGTTACTACATAATAACCTTTGTGCATATCATCAATACGGTATGCGAAATCACGCATTCCCCATTCATCTGTCTTAGTGATTGAACCACCATTGTCTGTGATAATCTTAGACAAAGTTTCAATCAATTCTGCTCTTTTTTCAGTTTCGACAGATTCATTGATGATGTACATTACTTCATACTTTTTCATTTTGTACACCTCCTTTTGGTCTAAACGGGCTACTATTAGCCAAGGAGTGGGTTATCCACTCGCTCGAATATTCTATCAGTTTTCATACTGACTGTAAACATAAAAGAGCTGATAATTATGCATTTTATATAAAAAATACGGTGTATTTCACCGTATTATAGAGATATTGGTAGACGATCATCATCCTCTTCATTTTCAATCGCAATATTTACACCATTTACCTTATATTTCTTTAAGACAAACATTGTGACTGTAGATGATACACCATCTAATGGTGCTAGTTTTTCTCCGACGAAATCAGATACTTCTCGCATCGTTTTTGCGTTAATACTTAATAAGAATTCACTTGATCCACTGATTAAATATAATGAAGACACTTCTGGAAATTTCGCAATGCGCTCCGCAATCTTATCATAGCCATTTTCTCTTTCTGGCTTTGCGCTAACACCTATCATTGCGTCGACATGGTCTTCATTTGTTTTATCCCAATTGATTACAGTGTGATATCCACAAATAACTTTCTTATTTTCTAAGTCTTTAATACCAGATTCAATATCACTTTCTTTTTCACCTAAAATATCCGCAAGGTCTGTGATAGTGGCTCTTGGATTATCTGCTAGTAGATTTAATAATTTCATCTCATCCATATTATTATCCTCACTTTATTTCTTCTAAGAATTCTTTTATTCTCTTCATCGCTTCTTTTAAATGATCTAGTGAATATGCATAACTAATTCTCGCAAATCCTTCTCCAGATTCCCCAAATGCAGTTCCTGGAATAATTGCGACTTGTTTACTTTCCAATAATTTTTCGCAGAATTCTTCAGAACTCATTCCACTAGAAGTGATATTTGGGAAAACATAGAATGCTCCTTTTGGTTCAAATGTATGTAAGCCCATTTCATTTAATTTGCGTACACAATATTGTCTTCTTAAATCATATTGTTTTCGCATTTCCTCAACATCATTATCACAATCTCTTAAGGCAACGATACCAGCATATTGGCTAGTTGTTGGAGCTGCCATGATACAGCTTTGATGAATCTTTGTCATAACATCTATGATTTCTTTTGGGCCAACTGCATATCCTAAGCGCCAACCTGTCATAGAGAATGTTTTTGAGAAACCATTAATAACGATTGTCTTATCTTTCATCTCTTCAAATTGGGCAATTGATTCAAATTGCATACCATATGTCAATTCGGAATAGATTTCATCACTAATCACAATAATATCTTTATCTTTTAAAACTTCTACTATTTCTTCTAAATCCTCATGGCGAAGTACAGCGCCTGTTGGATTATTTGGATAAGATAATACTAAGATTTTTGTTTTGTCTGTAATTGCATTTTCAATTTCTTTTGCGGTTATTCGGAAATCATTTTCTTCTTTTGTAGGAATTGGGACTGGTTTTCCTCCAACAAGTGTTGTGATTGGCTCATAAGACACATAACATGGCTCTGGTATAATAACTTCTTCATCTTTTTCTAAAAGCGCACGAATTGCTAAATCAATTGCTTCACTGCCACCAACTGTCACAATGACATTTTCATAACTATATTCCAATTGATATTTTCTTTTTAACCATTCCACAATTGCTAAGCGCAATTCTTTCAAACCTGAATTTGCGGTATATTTGGTGCGTCCTATTTCTAGTGAATGAATTGCGGCATCGCGAATATCCCAAGGCGTTTGGAAATCAGGTTCTCCTACACCAAGAGAAATACATTCTGGCATTTCCGCAACCAAATCAAAAAAGCGGCGAATACCTGATGGTCGCATAGCTTTTGCGCTTTTGGATAGTAGTTTGTCATAATTTGTCATGGTATTATTATAACGTAAGTAAATGAATTTGAAAGTGACTTATGCAACGTAATTATAAATTTTTTATTATCTTGATTGTCGGATTATACTTACTATTAAAAATAGTATCTTTGTTTTTGCGTCCAATTTGGATGTTACTAAAATTATTATTAAAAGTATTATTCTTAATTGGATTTGTTGGCATCATATATCAAATATATTCAGAAAATAATAAGAGATAAACGATTGTTTATCTCTTATTCTTCTGATTTTAATTCAAAAACCATATCTCTTAGTTCAGCTGCTCTTTCAAAATCTAATAGTGCTGCAGCTTCTTTCATTTCTGATTCTAATTGGGCAATCAATTGCGCATGATCTTTTTTAGATAATTTATTTTTCTTAGCCATATATTTGGCAGCCATTGCCTTCGTTTCTTTTCCACGGATTGCTTCCTCGACATTTTTCTTAACTGTTTTTGGAATAATACCGTGTTCTTTATTGTATGCTTCTTGAATGGATCTTCTTCGATTCGTCTCATCAATTGCCTTTTGCATAGAATCTGTAATCGCATCTGCATACATGTACACTTCGCCATTTTCATTTCTTGCAGCACGGCCTATTGTTTGAATAAGAGATCTCTCTGATCGCAAGAATCCTTCCTTGTCCGCATCTAATATGCATATCAAAGATACTTCCGGAATATCTAATCCCTCTCTCAACAAATTGATTCCAACAATGGCATCTATTTTTCCTAATCTTAAATCACGAATTACTTCACTTCTTTCTAGTGTTTTTGTTTCGTGATGTAAATAAGCAATGTTATATCCTCTTTCTTTTAGATAATCGCTTAAATCCTCTGCCATACGCACAGTCAGTGTAGTAATTAAAACTCTTTCATTCTTTTGAATTCTCTTATCTAATGCTTCACAGATATCATCAATCTGACCACGCGTTGGTTTAATAGTGATTTTTGGATCTAATAATCCTGTAGGACGAATCACCTGTTCTACAACTTGATGATTTACTAAATCCAGCTCATATTCACCAGGTGTTGCACTACAATAAATCACTTGATTGACCATACTTTCAAACTCATCAAATTTCATTGGTCGATTATCTAGTGCAGATGGTAAACGGAACCCATATTCCACAAGTGTTTCTTTTCTGGAACGATCCCCATTATACATTCCATGAATCTGCGGAATTGAGACATGGCTTTCATCCACAAACAATAAGAAATCTTCTGGGAAATAATCAAATAAATTGTATGGTCTTTGCCCAGGTTTTCTTCCATCGATATGCATGGAATAATTCTCAATTCCCGAACAATATCCATTCTCTCTTAGTGCTTCTAAGTCAAATCGTGTTCTTTGTTCGAGACGTTCTGCCTCCAACAGTTTCCCATTGTCTTTGAAGTATTGTAAACGTTCTTCTAATTCTTTTTCGATATCATCACATGCTCTAAGCATGATTTCTTTTGATCTAGCATATCCACTTGCCGGGAAAATATTATAGAACTGATATGCATTGAGTGTAGCTCCTGTTAGTGGATTCACTTCTGTAATACGTTCAATATCATCCCCAAACATTTCAATACGAATATTAAATTGGTCTGTATAGGATGGTGTTAATTCAATCACATCCCCACGCACACGAATGGAACCTCTACTTTGTTCAAGATCATTGCGTGCATATTGTAATTCCACTAACTTTCTTAATAATGCATTTCTTTCATATGTTTCTCCAACACGTAGGGTCATAAACATATTGCGATATTCTTTTGGATCACTTGCTGCATAGATACATGCGACAGAGGCTACCACAATCGTATCTCTTCTTTCTGATAATGAGTTGATTGTGCTTTCTCTAAACATATCTAATTCTTCATTGATTGCTGCAGTCTTTTCAATATACATATCTGCCTTTGGCACATATGCTTCTGGTTGGTAATAATCAAAATTAGACACGAAAAATTCAACTCTGTTTTCTGGAAATAGTTCTTTGAATTCAGAATATAATTGTCCTGCTAAAGTTTTATTATGTGAGAATACTAAGGTTGGCCGATTTACTCTTTCTATGATATTAGCCATAGTAAAAGTTTTACCTGTACCTGTAGCACCTTGTAATACTTGTTGGCTTTTCCCTTCTTTTAGTCCTTTTACCAATTCATCAATCGCTTTCGGTTGATCACCTGTCGGTTGAAAAGAAGAAACCAATTTAAAGGCATCAGCCATTGAAAACCTCCAAAGCTCTCTGCAATTGTATATCGTTATCACTCGAAGTATACCAATCTAACATTGTTGCAGAAATAATTGCCTTATATGTTTTATCAGTTAAAACACCATCTGCTTCCAGAGAGTATTCTTTTTGGAATTCTGTGATTACTTCTTTTGTATTCTTAGAGAAATAACCATCTGTACGATCAATTGTATATCCTAAGTATTCTAAACATAGTTGAGCTTGTTGAATTGCTAAGCCAACTTCATCTTCTTTATATTGTTCAAATTCATCACTTTGTGTACGTATACTAGATATCGCTTCTGGATCATCCACATCAATGTCTGGCTCAATTCCTACTTTATTAATCCAAACCCCATTTGGTGATAACCATTTCGCTGTTGTATATTTCAAAGAAGAACCATCTGGAAAAGTATTTTGAATTTGTACTGTACCTTTTCCATAGGTTGTTTTTCCAATTACAGTAACATCATCTCTTAATTCTTTCATCGCAATCGTAAATGCTTCTGCTGCACTTGCAGTATCGCCACTAGTCAAAATCACAATTGGTCCAAATTCTTTTCTATAATTCTTACCAGTTGCTGTGTGTTGTTCTGTAGCTCCACTTCGATCTTCTTCTTGTATTACTACATTCCCTTTTTCCACAAATAATGAGGCAACATCCACAAGTGATGTAATATATCCACCACCATTACTTCTTAAATCAATGACTAGATTTGTAATATTTTTTCTCTCAAATTCATCTAAGAATTTAGTGATTTCGTTTGCGGAAGATTCGCCGAATTGGTAAAGGTTAATATATCCAATGGAATCATTGAATACTTGACCATAAGCGATTGCGCTTACTTCCCCTCTAGTAATTGGTATATCTATATCTTTCCCTTGTCTAGAAACTGATATAACAACTTCTGTACCTTCTTCACCAGTCACTCTTTCTTTTAATTCATCAGAATCCATTCCAGTCGCATCAACACCATCAATTTTTGTGATGATATCTCCACCTTGCACACCTGCTTTTTCTGCTGGTGAATCACGGAAGACACGTGTAATGATATTGAATTCTTCTAATGTCGCATATTCAACACCAATACCCACAAAATTACGATTAATACTTTGTGTGAATTCTTCCACTTCTTCTCTAGACATATATTCTGTATGTGGATCTTCTTCGTTTGTGGTTATTCCATAAATTGCTTGATTTTCTAATCGTTCTTCTATATTCTCAATATCTTTTCCAAACAACCACTCATTTTCCATTATTTCCATAATGCTATTTAACTTTTCGCTAGTAGTAGCACCACCATAAGATTGCTTTTGAATCAATGGCACAAAAGTTCCAAATATCCATCCTAGTAAAATACCAAGCACCAAGAAAATAGCTACTAAGAATTTTAGTCGCTGTATTTTACTTTGTTGTTTACGATAAGTTACTTCGTCTTCCCACAAATGTCTTGTGAGTTTTATACGATGTACTTCTTCTGTATTGTTTGTGTTTCCTTCATTGAATTCTTTCATAACAAATCTTTCTAAAATGAGTCTCGATATGAGACTCATTTATTATATCAGTATCCGAAGAGAGTTTCAGGTTTAACACGACATGGCGCTCCATTTCCAGCTTCACATCGTAAGTTATAACCTTGATATCCCCATCCTGCTCCAAATGCACAGTCACCATTCCAAGTTTGTGCATAATTAGAGAAATTCGAAGCACTTCCTAAATATACAACTTCCACGTGACAGTGTGGCCCAGTTGAATTTCCTGAAGATCCAACTTGTCCAACAGGAGTTCCTGGACTTACAACTGTTCCTTCTGCGATTGGTGATCCAAGCATCATATGCGCCATCATGATACCGTATAGATTGCCATTTGCGACAACTAATAGATAAACTTGGTTACCACCACCTGCAGCACCACCAGCACCTGTACACCAGTTACCTAAAAAACCATATGTAGGACATCCATTTACTGAGTTAATAACTACACCAGAAGCCGGGGCATATATAGTAGATCCAACTGGAGCTGCGAAGTCATATCCTAAGTGTAAACCACCACCTGGGTAGAACCATGTACCAGCACTTCTTACTGCATTTGGAACTGGGACTGTCCATCCATTTGATCCATTGATAGGAATCGCATCTAACAAACCTGCTGCTGCAATTTCACGCATGACTGCATTCTTTGATTCAATATTTGCGGCGATTGCAGAATATTGTGCTTGTAGTTCTGCTTTTTGTGCTAGATATTCATCTTCAATAATTTGTACTTCATATTGTAATGCTAATAGATTTCCTTGCTCAGCTGTTAGTGCTTCTTTTTGTACTACCATTTCTGCTTGGATGCCTTCTAGCACTTTCTTTTCCGCAACCATTTCTTCTTGAATATCTTTTAGTTCTTGTTTGGCTACTTCTAATTCTTGTTTTTGTTTTTCCATAAGAGCCATAAGCTCTAACATTTCTTCTAATGTTTGTTTATCAAATTGAGAAATGCTATTTAGACCATTTGCGATACGTAAGAAATCTTCAAATGTACTAGCACCTGCAAGTATTTCTAAATACTTGTTGACGCGCATTGTACTTTGCGAAGTTTCAAGTCGATGAGAAATCTTTTCCATCAATGCATCGATTTTTGCTTGTGTTGCATCTATTTCTGCTTGTTTTGCATCGATTTCTTTTTGTTTCTCATCTATTCTATTTTGAATCTCATTGATTTCTGCTTGTTTCGCATCTATCTCTGCTTGTTTTTGATCTATCTCCGCTTGTTTTGCGTCAATTTCTACTTGTTTCGCATCAATTTGCGCTTGGTATTCACTTATTTGTTGTGCATACTTTTCAATATTTGCTGAAACTTCTGCACGCTTTGCTTCAATATCTTTTAACTGTTGTCCTAAAGAATTATTTTGTTGTTGCAAATACTTTGAATATCCCAAGCAAGCTTCTTTATCTGCTGCAGACATTTGGGTCTTACCTGTACAACGATTATTCCAATAAGTTGTATCTGAATAATCTGGCTCTGCTTGAATAGGTGTAAGTGTTGCAAAAACTGTAATTGCCATAATCAAAGACAATATATAATTACATATTTTCTTCATCATCGTCTTTCCCTCAAATATCTTGTTACAGATAAATAACTACCTATAAGTCCTACAATAATACCAATACCAATCACAATTAATGAAATGTAATATAAGAATGGGATTGGTTTTACAAGTGTGAAGATATCCGCAAAGATGACTCCTCCTGTTGCTCGATATAATCTAATATATCCATAGATTAAAAG
>CACXEN010000014.1 GCA_902766675.1 uncultured Erysipelotrichaceae bacterium | reverse complement strand
TTAGAATTCGTAATATCTTTAGATGTAAAACATGTATCGTTATATAGTTTAACAATTGAGGAAAATACTGTATTTCATAAACGAAACTACCAACATTTAAGTGATGAAGTGGAAGCGGATATGTATGATTTAAATGTTGAGATGTTAGAGAAAAATGGTTTCATGCAATATGAAGTAGCTAATTTTTCGAAAGAAGGATATGAAAGTAAACATAATTTAGCTTATTGGTTATATAAAGATTTCTATGGTATTGGAGCTGGGGCTTCTGGTAAAGAAGATAATTATCGCTATGATCATACAAAAAATGTAAAAGAATATATTCATAATAATCCAATTGAATATATAGAGCTAAGTAATAAAGATCAAATGTTTGAGACAATTATGATGGGAATACGATTGAAAAAGGGTATCTCATGTAATTCGTTTGATGAAAAATTTGGTATATCAATGGAAGAAGCATTTCCTAAATCAATCAAAAAACATATGGCTAATGGAAATGTAATCATGGATACATCGTTACGTTTAACGAAAGACGCATATCCAATCATGAATGAAATATTGGTGGATTTCTTAGAAGAGATAGAAGAATAAATATTTCTTTAAAAAGTGCATGATTATGACTTGCTTAGTTATTATTTGAATGATAATATTAATAGGCTTTCATTCTGGGTAATGCGAATCCTCGTCGTATCACTCGGTATGAAACGAAAAAGAAAGAAGAGGAAAAAACATGTTAACAAAAGAAAAAATTGCGGAAATCGTAAAAGAGTATGGTCGTGGTGCTAACGACACAGGTTCTGTAGAAGTACAAGTTGCTTTATTAACAGCACAAATTAACTCACTAACAGAACATATGAAAGCAAACAAAAAAGACTATTCTAGTAACCGTGGTCTATTAAAGATGGTTGGTAGAAGAAGAAAAATGCTTGAATACTTAAAGAGCAATGATGTAAACCGTTACCGTGATCTAGTTAAGAGTTTAGGATTAAGAAAATAGAATGCATGCGTATGCATTCTTTTTTTATATAATTGATATATGAGTTATACATATATTTTAGAATGTGAAGATGGCAGTTATTATACTGGTTGGTGTAAAGACTTAGATAAAAGATTTGCGGCACATAAAAGTGGTAAAGGGGCGAAATATACAAAAAGTCATAAACCACTTAGAATCATCTATTTTGAAGAATTTGAAGATGATAGTAGTGCCAGAAAAAGAGAATATGAAATTAAGCAATTGTCACACCAAGAAAAAGAAAATTTGATAAAATTGAAATAGATTTAGGAGGTACATAAGGAATATGAAAATTGTACGTTGTGATGGATGCGGTAAAATTGCTGTAATTCTAAAAGACTCAGCTTGTCCTACAAAATGTTGTGGAGAGCCAATGGTTGAGCTACAAGCGAATACAACAGATGCTGCTGAAGAAAAACACGTTCCTGTTGTAGTAAGAGAAGGAAATTCGATTACAGTATCTGTAGGTAGTGTAGAACATCCTATGAGTGAGGATCATTATATTGAGTTTATCGTATTAGAAACAGAAAAGGGCTTTAGAGTAGCTTACTTGGCGCCAAATGATAAACCAGAAGCTAATTTCTATGCTTCTGAACCTGTTGTTGCAGTATATGCATATTGTAATTTACATGGTCTTTGGAAGACTGAGTCATAAAAGGCTTAAATTAAGCCTTTTTTAGTTTTTTTTATATTCCTGTTGTGATAGAATAGACACGTTCGAATTTAAAGGTTAAATAGAGGTGAAAATTGATGGAAAAGTATAAGAAGAGTTGGAATTTCCATGGACGAGAGATTACCGTTGAAAACGGTGAAATAGCGAAGCAAGCTGGTGGAGCAGTAGTTGTTCGCTATAATGATACAGTTGTATTATCTACTGCAACTGCAAATAACGAAGCGAAAGATACAGATTTCTTTCCTTTAACAGTGTTATATCAAGAAAAGATGTACGCTGCAGGTAAAATCCCTGGTGGATTTTTAAGAAGAGAAGGTAGAGCAAGTGAACATGCAACATTAACTGCACGTTTAATCGATAGACCTATCCGTCCATTATTTGCGGAAGGTTTTAGAAATGAAGTGCAAGTTGTAAATACTGTACTTTCTGTAGACCCTGATTGTTCAAGTGAAATGCTTGCATTATTTGGATCATCATTAGCATTATGTGTTTCTGATATTCCATTTAATGGACCTGTAGCAGGTGTACAAGTGGGTAGAGTGAATGGTGAATTTATCATTAATCCTTCTGTTGAAGAAAGCAAAAATAGTGATATTAACTTAACAGTGGCAGGTACAAAAAATGCCATCAACATGGTTGAAGCTGGCGCAAAAGAAGTATCTGAAGAAGATATGTTACAAGCACTTCAAATTGGACATGACGCAATCAAAGAACTATGCGAAATCCAAGAAGAAGTAATTGCTGCATGTGCGAAAGAAAAAATGGAAGTCGTATTATATGAAATCGACCCAGCAATCAAAGCACTCATTGATGAAAAGGGTGCAGATAGAATTCGTGAAGCAGTATCTATCAAAGGTAAATTAGAAAGATATGGCAAGATTGACGAATTAATTGCGGAAATGGAAGAAGAAGTAGCTAAATTAGATTATGAAAGTGAAGCTGCTAGAGAAAAAGCTGTAAAACAAGCACATGAATATGGTGTAGAAGTTGAAGCGAATGAAGTTAGACGTCTAATTTCTGAAGATAAAATCAGACCAGATGGTCGTGCATTAGATGAATTAAGACCACTTGATTCACAAGTTGATTTACTTCCACGTGTACATGGTAGTGCTATGTTCACACGTGGTGAAACACAAGTATTATCTGTAACAACATTAGGTGCCTTAAGTGATGCACAAATCATTGATGATTTAACAACAGAAACAGAAAAGACATTCATGCACCAATATAATTTCCCTCCATTCTCTGTAGGTGAAGTTGGTAGAATGGGTGCTCCTGGTAGAAGAGAAATTGGTCATGGTGCACTTGGTGAAAGAGCACTTGCACAAGTTCTTCCATCAGTGGAAGAATTCCCATATGCAATTCGTACTAGTGCAGAAGTATTAGAATCGAATGGTTCTAGTTCACAAGCTTCTATTTGTGCAGGAACTATGTCATTAATGGCAGCTGGTGTTCCTATTAAAGCAATGGTAGCTGGTGTAGCTATGGGATTAATCACTGTTGGTGATACATATTCAATTTTGACTGATATCCAAGGTATGGAAGACCATTATGGTGATATGGACTTTAAAGTAGCTGGTACACGTGATGGTATTACAGCACTTCAAATGGATATTAAAGTAACTGGTATTTCACAAGAAATCTTACGTGAAGCTTTAGCACAAGCACACAAAGGTCGTATGGAAATCCTTGATAATATGGAAACAGCTATTAAAGAGCCAAGACCTGAAGTTAGTGAATATGCACCTAAGATGGATACACTTACAATCCCAGTGGATAAGATTCGTGTCGTTATTGGTAAAGGTGGCGAACAAATCGATAAGATCATTGAAGAATGTAATGATGTTAAAATCGATATTGATGATGAAGGAAGATGTGTCATCTACCATACAGATCGTGAAATGATCAATAAAGCAAAAGGAATTATTGAAGACTTAATTCGTGAAGCAAAAGTTGGAGATGTTTATGATGCAACAGTTGCTGAAGTAAGAGATAGTTATGCATTTGTGACATTATTCCAAGGAACGGATGCACTACTTCATGTAAGTAATTTAGCTTGGGAAAGAGTTGAAAACATCAAAGATGTATTAAATGTTGGTGATACAATTCAAGTTAAAGTAACAAATATTGATGATAATGGAAAAATCAAAGTTTCTCACAAAGATCTTCTAGAAAAACCAGAAGGTTATGAAGAGAAAAAGAATGATTATAAATCAAGAAATAACAAAGAAGAAAGTGCCAATGTAGAAAAACGTACTTTTAAGAAGAAGGGCAGTGAGTAATAAAGAAGGCACTGCCTTCTTTTTTAGGTAAATCATATGAGAATGCGCAAGAAAAAATGGGCTGATAGTTGGCTAGATGAACATACAGATTATATCTTTCAAGATCCTTCTGTAAATAAAGGAAAGTGGAAAGAACTTTTATCATGCGATGAATTGCATGTAGAAATTGGATGTGGCAAAGGTGATTATTTAATCAATATGAGCCAAATGTATGCGGATGAAGGATGGATTGGTATTGAAAAAGATCGTAGTGCAGCAGCAACTGCCGCAAGAAAAGCTTTGGAGTTAGAAGGATATAATACCAACAACAATCGAATGGTATTAGCTGATGCTGCAGATATCTTAGATTGGTTTGATGAAAAAGAAGTAGATATGATTCATTTGAATTTTTCTGATCCATGGCCTAAAAAGCATTATCATAAAAGACGCTTAAGTTCGAAAGACTTTTTAGATAAATATAAAATCATTTTGCAGGATAAAGGTAAAATCCGAATGAAAACAGATAATGCGCAATTATTTGAAGATTCGCTCATTTACTTTTTACAAAATGGATTTGAGGTTGTGGAATTCTCTGTAGATTATAGAAGAAATATACATGATGAAGATGCAATTACAGAATATGAAAGCAAATTCATGGCTGAAGGGAAGCCAATTTATCTAATCTGTGTTGAAAAAGTAGATATGATACAATAGCAATATGAAAAAGTTTTTATTACTACTATTATTTGTTTGCGTGGGATGTAGTATACAAAATAGTTCTATACAAGATGCATTAAATACAGAAATGAATTTGGCATATGATGAGATTCCACAAACAACTAAATATAGAAATGACTTATATGCATATTATCTAGCCCCAGATGTTGGTAGAGTGAGTGCAACACAAATGGGGAATACTTTTAATTACAATGGCAATTTGATTCAGATGAATCTCAATGTTCAAAAGATCATTAATGATAAATATTATGAAGGCAAAGAGTATGCGAATATTCATTTTCCTGATGAATTAAAAGTTGCTAGTTTTGAAGGTGTGTTTGATACACTTGAACAAGAAACACATCCATATGTTATAGATGTATTTGAAATAAATAATCAATACTATACAACTTTTAAAAGTGATCATGTTTTATTTGGATCGATTTCAAATAAGCATAGTGTAGCTAGTATCGCTGCTGAGATGCTAAGAATCGCAAAATCATTAGATGTTGATTACAATGCAGTAGTTACAAAGTTTAGCACAAAAGATGTCATTACATATGAAAGTACATCAATTGATTTGTTTGAAAATATTGTGCCTGAAGAAGGGAATATAGAAGAGTTGTTTAAAACAGATGAATTCAATAATATTGTTGATATTGATGAATAATCAGACTTTTTTCGAATATTCATCAATTTAGCGTATAATTATGATATTATATTTACGATTCATTTAAGAGTAAAAATCGAATAAGAGAGGTAATTTATGTTAAAGAAACTACAAAGTCTATTATTTGAAGAAGAAATAGATGATGATGAAGATGAAGAATTTAATGATACTGGCAAACAACCAGTAGTTGTTCAAAATGTACAAACACAACCTTTACCACAGGAAACACCACAACAAGTTGTGAATGAACTTCCTGTTGCAGAGCCTGTTGAAAAGCCAGTAGCTTTAGAGCAAGAAGTAAAAGAGGTAGTAACACCTCCAGCTCCAGTGATGGAAGAGGATGTTAAGGAAGTTAAACCAACAATGCAAAGAATTGATGTAACACAACCAATTCCTACTGTTGCAAGTGAACCTCATCAAGCACCTCAACAACAATCTGTATTTAAGGAAGCTGATACACCAGCGCCAAGACCTGTAACAACTCTTGGTATTACAGCTGATGTTACTGCAGAACCAAAGGCTACTAAACCAGCTAGTCGTCCTGCAACAAAACCACAACGTCGTCAAGATCGTCCACAACAATCATCTTCTTATCAATTCCAACCAGTGATTAGTCCAATCTTTGGTGTGGATGAAAAAGATTTACAAGCTTTAAAGACAACAACAAATAAAACATCATATTCATCAAAACGTTCTGATGAAAATGTGACACCTATTATATCTCCAATGTATGGTAAGAATGAGGATGATGTACCATCATCCATTCAAAAGACTGTTGAAGATTCTAATTATCAAGAACAATTCCGTGTTACATATGATAAGATTGCGGCTGAAGATGATATTCCTGAATTCTCATTAGATGATATTTTAAATCAAAGAGATGATGAATTTGTGAATGAATTACCAGTTGATCCAATTGAAAAGCCAGCATCTGAAAATACAGACACATTATTTCCAGATTTAAATCTATGGTCTGAAGAATTAGAAGAAACAGATGACGCAACAGTTGTATTGGAAAGACCACAACAATAAAGAAAGGGAAACCTTTCTTTTTTTAATGGTGTATTAAAGCGCTCTCAAGATTATTGAAAAAGTTTTCATAGAATAATATAATTTGATTAGAGGTGAGTTATTATGCTAGATGATCTTTTAATATCATTGAAAGTTGTTTGTGAACAAATATTACCCATTCTAGGGGCACTTGTTTTGGTATTTTTGTGTATTCTATTAACAAAGTTATGGAAATTAATGGATAGTTTAACGAATACAGTAAATGGATTAGATCCAACATTAAAACAAGTGAATAAGAGTATTGAAAAGGCACAAGTACCATTGGATACAGTTGTGAAATATTCACATACTTTAGACAAAGTACATGACAAAACTGCGGATGCTTTTGGAAAAGCTGCAGATTTTGCGAGTGAAAATATTGATAATATTAAAGGCTATGTTCAGGATAAGATTTCAAGTGGAGAAACAGTAGTTGATTTAAGTGAAGCAGAGAAAATAATGGAGGAAGATGCGAGTCATGTTGGATAACAATAATTTAAATGATGATGTTAGAGAAGAAAAAACTGATATCAATTTTGAAGACGGAAAAGAACCGATTGAATCTATTGAAAAAACTGTTGAAGATCTAAAGAAGAAGATTCAAGAGCTATCTGAAGAAAAAGCTGAAGAAAACAAAGAGGATAAATTCAAAATTCCTGATTTTGTGTCTCCTGAAAGCAAAGAAAAATTTGATGAAGTAAAAGAAAATACAAAAAAAGTTGTGAATGATTCACTCAATGACATTAAAGCAAAAACCTCTAAAGTTTTAGAAGATAATCCTGACTTACAAAAGACTTTAGATTTTGTGAAAGATAATGTTATGAAGGCAGTCAATGTCACAAAAGATAAGATTGATGAATTAAAGCAAAATCCTAAATTTGCTGAATTTAGTGATAAAGCTGAAGAGACACTCAAAAATGTGTCTGAAAAAGCAGAAGAATTTGCGAAAACAGCTTCTACACAAATTGGTGATGCAATTAAACCAATAGCTAAAAATGTTGATGAATATCTAAATAAACCTGAAGTAAAAGAAAAGATTGAAAAAGTAAAAGAAGATACTACAAATTTAACAAATAAAGCGAAGGATGCTGTAAAAGACTATTTAAATAAAGATTAAAAGACTGGAGATTTCGTTATGAAAAGAGTTACCATATACGATGTCGCAAAAGAAGCAGGTGTATCATTAGCTACAGTATCTAGAGTAATTAATGGATCAAATGTTGTTAAAGAACCTACGCGCGACCGCGTACAAGCCGCAGTAGAAAAACTTGGGTATAAACCAAATGCGATTGCGCAAGGATTGGCTTTGCAAAAATCTACTACAATTGCATTAGTTGTACCTGAAGCAAGTTTTACATATACTGGTCAAATAATTAATGGACTGATTGATGTTGCTAAAATTTATAATTACAACATTATGTTGCATACAATTACTGCTGGAATTACTGACTATAATTCAATTATTGAAGAAATAATTAAGTCTCATGTAGATGGAGTCATTATTTATAATGACAAACAAGATATACCTGA
>CACXEN010000013.1 GCA_902766675.1 uncultured Erysipelotrichaceae bacterium | reverse complement strand
CGAATTTTCTTGCCACATGCCTCAAGGGAATGATTCATATGTTCAATCTCATCAAGTATTTCTAACTCGTTTTCAGTTAATTCATTTAGTTCCTTATCCTTGGATGTCATGCATTGGCGAACACGGAAAAGTGCTGCGTTATAAAGATTATTTGCTTTATGCGCAACATCATCACACCAATTGAATAGTTCTTTATCAGAGACTATGACATTCCTTGAAATATACATCGGTTGTAAACCCATTAATAAGTAGATATACCTTGCTTTTTAATACATTTATATTATATCATAATATAGTCAGTTGTATAGTATATTTGGAGGATTATATGTATTATAAACGAAGGAATTCTGACTATTACACAAACAGACACAGTTGTTTTCTTCTACAATACCACCTTGTGCTTGTAACTAAGTACCGTCACCCTGTTATAACAGGAGATTTAGAGCAGTATCTATTGTCATATACAAAAGATTATTTTGATGAACGAGAAATAGTTATACAGGCTATCGAAACAATGCCAGACCATATTCACATTCTGTTTGATGCGCCACCACAGATCAATCTAGCTGATTTTGTGAATGCATTTAAATCCGCATCATCAAGAAAAATACGACAGAACTTCTCGAAACAGTTAAAGCCTTACTATTGGAAGCCTTATTTCTGGAGTCTATCGTATTTCATCGGTACTGTCAGCGAAAAAACCACTTCGGTTGTTAAACAATATATTCAACATCAAAAAGATTGAGGCAATTCACCCACGTCTGATCCAGTAGGTCAGGCGTGGTACTCTTGCCGAATTAATTGAATTCCCAAGGTTGTTGATTATGAGCACTTGGGGCAGCCATCGCAGCTTTTAATAATAGTTCGATTTTTTCATCTTCTATTTCTTTGTCTGTATACTGCCTTACACTGACTCTTTCAAATATTGCGTTCATCTCCCAAACAAACCTTTCTTCTTTTCTCTTATATCATATGAAGTCATCGTATATCCAACTTCTGTAATAATCTTGTTTAAGTCTTCTTTATCTAAAATATCTTCACTTTGAATGACCGTTTCTTTTTTCTTTCTATTGGATGATACTTTTTTAATATTTGGAAATTTATTTCTAATTGCGTCATTGATATGTGATTCACACATACCACACATCATACCTTCAACACCTAATACTATTTCTTTCATTTATTCTACTCCAACGTAAGTATAGTCTTTGTCTTCAATCGTTGCTTTTAAAGTTGCTTCATCAACATCTTTATCTAGTTTTAATACAACTTTTCCCTCTGTATGATTTGCAGTAGCTTCTACTACACCATCAAGTTTCTCTAGTGCTTTTTTCACTGTTGCTTCACAGTGTTCACACATCATACCTTCTACTTTAATTGTCTTTTCCATAACTTTTTCTCCTTCTGTTTGTATTTTTAATTCTGGTAATTGAATATGATTCTTTATTTTCTTATCCTTTGAGGAATCATCTATTTTAAATAAATTCAAACGTAATGCATTCATGCATACTGTAAATGAAGATAAGCTCATTGCTAATGCACCAATCATTGGATTCATTTGATAATGTAATAATCCTGCAGCTAGTGGAATACATATCAAGTTATAAAAGAATGCCCAGAACAAGTTTTCATGAATATTTTTTAATGTTGCTCTTGATAAGCGAACCATACCAGCAACATCACTCAATTTAGAATTCATAAGAACTACTTCAGCACTATCGATTGCTATATCTGTACCAGATCCAATCGCTACACCGATATCACTTCTTGTTAGTGCAGGAGCATCATTAATGCCATCCCCAACCATTGCGACTTTACCATATGCTTGTAAATCACGAATGACTTTTTCTTTTCCATCTGGAAGAACTTCTGCAATTACATGATTGACACCTGCTTCTTTACCTATTGCATTGGCTGTCTTTGCATTATCACCTGTTAACATGACAACTTCAATACCAAGATTTTTTAATTGGGTGATTGCTTCTTTGCTATCTTCTTTAATAACATCTGCGATAGCTATCATACCGAGAAGTTGTTTATCCATTTCAAAATATACAACTGTTTTTCCTTGTGATGATAATTCTTCTGCGATTGTTTTTGTGTCTTTATCTAATTCGATATATTTTTCAATATATGTTTGATTTCCAGCATGTACATTTTTTTGATTAATCACACCACTTAAACCATTTCCTACAACTGCTTCAAAAGAATCAATTTCTAATTCTTCTATATCTGTTTCACTTGCTTTCAATACGATAGCTTTGGCAAGTGGATGTTCTGATTTTTTCTCTAATGTGTATGCAATTTGTAATAATTGTTTTTCGTCATTCGCAATAATATCGGTTACTCTTGGCTCACCAGCAGTAATTGTCCCAGTTTTATCTAATGCTATAATTTGCACTTTTCCCGCTTCTTCTAATGCTTCACTTGTTTTAAATAGGATACCTATCTTAGCTCCCATACCATTACCTACCATAATTGCAACAGGTGTAGCTAAACCTAGTGCACACGGGCATGAAATAACTAGTACTGATATTGCTCTTTCTAACGCAAATGAAACTTCTTTACCTGCAATAAGCCAACCAATCATTACAATGATCGCAATCACAATAACAGCAGGCACAAATATTCCTGAAACCTTATCCGCAATTCTTGCGATTGGTGCTTTTGTGGCAGCTGCATCAGAAACCAATTGAATGATTTGAGATAATGTTGTATCTTCCGCAACACGTGTTGCGCGACATGTTAAATGTCCTGATTGATTTGTTGTTGCTGCACTAACGATAGATCCTTCCTGTTTATCAACTGGGATAGATTCTCCTGTTAATGCAGATTCATCAATTGCAGAATGTCCTTTTATTACTACACCATCAACCGGGATATTTTCTCCAGGTTTTACGATGAATATATCACCTACTTGCACATCACTGATCTCTACTTCAACTTCTTTTTCATCTTGTAATATCGTTGCTGTTTTAGGTGCAAGTTTCATTAGTGATTTTAATGCATCTGTTGTTTTGCCTTTTGACATTGCTTCTAGCATTTTCCCAACTGTAATCAGTGCTGGAATCATCGCTGCTGATTCAAAATACAATTGGTTATGATATAGATTCATTAAATCTGCATTGTTTGATCCTTGTGTAATCATTCCACACATTTCATAAAATACATATAGGCTCCACGCAAAAGCAACGGAAGAGCCAAGCGCAACTAATGTATCCATATTTGGAGAACCATGTATAAGTGCATTAAATCCAGATGTAAAAAACTTTCGATTAATGATCATTACCGCAATCGTCAACAACATTTGTGTTAGTGCTAATCCCAAATGATTATGTGTGAAATAACTTGGTAATGGCCAATTCCACATATTATGTCCCATTGTGATATACATTAAGGCAATTAAAAATCCAAGAGATAAAAGTAGCCTTCTCTTTAATTTTGGTGTTTCAGTATCAGCTAATACTTCTTCACTTTCTTGATTGCTTTTTGTTTTCCCTTTTATACTTGCGCCATAGCCTGCCTTTTGAACTGCATCAATAATATCTTTTTCATTCGCATTTCCTTCGACACCCATGGAATTCGTTAAAAGGCTTACCGCACAACTTTCAACACCTGGTACTTGGCTTACTGCCTTTTCTACCCGTGCTTGGCAAGCTGCACAACTCATTCCTGTAACGTTATATTGCTTCATACTTATTTCATCAACCTCTGTAAAACTAAAACAAGCTCATCTATCGATTCATCTTTATCTGCTTTAATATCTTCTTTTACACATGAGCGAATGTGACATGCTAATAATTCTTTATTAAAACTATTCAAGGCACTTGTGATTGCGGATACTTGGATTAAGATATCTGGACAATACATATCATCTTCTATCATTTTTTCTATTCCGCGAATTTGTCCTTCTGCCTTTTTTAATCTAGTGACTAACTTTTTCTTTTCTTCTTCTGTTCTTTTTTTATGTCTTGTATTACAACAATTCGCCATCTCTATCACCTCGAAAACATGATATACCCCCTAGGGGTATGTGTCAAAAGATATGCATAGAAAAAACCTGTGCTTATCTTGCACAGGTTCTACTTACTTTTCTTCAAGTTTCTTATAAAGTTTTATGAATCTTTCTGCGATGATGCCAAATGCTTCTGCTGACATCATTTGGTCTTCCGCATGCGTCAATAATAGATTCATCGCTGGCAGTTCATCATTCGCCATCATCGTTAATAATTCGCCATGCACCTTATGTCCTTCGTTAAAATGCTTTTGGCCTTCTTCTATTAACTCTTTAGCTTCTTCAAACTTACCTTCGCTAGCTAAATCTATTGCCTTGATATAACTGGAACGCGCTGCCCCAACGGCCGCAATAATTTGAAACGAAATCGCTTCTAGCCCTTCCATTTATTATGCGTCCTCGCCTAGAATCTCTAAACACTTATTTAATACTGCTTCGCCCTTCATCATGCTATATGTTTCCATATCAATAAGTTCAACAGGTTTCTCAGGGAACTTATTACGTACTTCTTCTTCTGCGAAGCTAACTTGTGGACTAATTAGAATCACATCTGCCTCTGGTCCATATTTATCTATTTCACTGATACCATACGCATCAATTTCTATTTCTAGACCTCTTTCTAGCACACATTGTCTAATTTTATTTACTAATATGCCAGTAGACATGCCACCTGTACAAAATAATACGATCTTTTTCATATAACGTACCCCCTTTACCAATCAGGTTTATTGCTAGTATTAATTATACCCAATTATTCACTTGTTTACATCAATTTATTTTTTATAAACACCAATTAAAACTGTTCAATATGTCAGAATTGGCGTAAAATTTATTTTATGACTGAGTATTTTAAAATCCACTATAAAACCTATCTCTTTCTTATGATAATCATCGCAGTAATTGTCGGCAATTACTTTTATCTTGAGCAAAGAAAAGGTGATGGTAATAAAACAAATGAAAGTGCAGTGGTAGAGGAGCCTAAAGAGGCCTCTCCAATTGAAACCACACCTCCTAATGAAACCATACCTCCTACTCCAGATCCACAAGATGAATTGGAAATCGCTTTAAAAGAACAAATCAAACAATATGATGGAAACTGGTCTATCTATATAGAGGATTTAAAAAGAAATAAAAAAACAATTATCAACGAAAAACAAATGGTAGCCGCAAGTTTAATCAAATTATTCACAGCCGGTGAATACTTTGACGCCATAAGCAATAAAGGTATAGCAGAAACACCATATTCTGATAGTTTATTGCGATTAATGATTTCTCAAAGCGATAATGATGCATGGGAAGCCTTAGAAACATATTTTGGTGGCTATTATGAAAATGGTCTTCAGGAAGTCACTGAATTTGCGCATAAAAATGGTTATCCAGAAACTGGCCGTTTAATTGGTGCCCCTTCCATCTATAGTGAAGATGCTAAAAACTTATCTTCTGTTAGTGATATAGGTAAAGCTCTTAATAATATTTATTATGGCACCTATGTAAACAAGGATGCATCAGAAAAGATTTTAAACTGCATGTTGAATCAAGAAAGAAGAGATAAAATTCCTGCAGGTTTACCAGAAGATATTCAATGTGCAAATAAAACAGGAGAATTGTATGATGTACAAAATGATGCCGCAATTATTTATACTGATACAACAGATTATATCTTAGTAGTTATGACAGAAAACCAAATTGATGATCTTAAATCATTCGATGATATCGCTAATGTTTCAAAATTAGTATATGAATATATGATTCAAATCAATGAAGAATAAAACAATTATTCTTCTTTTTCTTTTATATGTAATATCCGATAGACTTGATTATTTTCATATAAGATAACACGATTTCCTTTTTCTTCTCCTTGTTGGATGGTGACACTATCTACGTAAGACTCATCCAAATATTTGATTGGATTAATTCTTTCTCCTTTTTTTATTTCTATTTCATCTAGTTTTAATGTAAATGGTGGTACAAGATGCATATGAATAAATAATCCAATGATGATTATTCCCATAATGATTACTGTCACAATAATTGCACTATAGTATGGCTTTGGATCATCCACTTCTTCTTCACTTAATTCTCTTATCTTTTCCATTGCTTGATGTGGTATCCATGGGAAGAATCGAAAACGTACTTTCCAAGGTGACATACCCGATTCTAATGCCATACGCATTTCTTGCATTTGTAAGAAATCATATTTCTCTTTTGCGTATATTCGAATAGCCCTGTCACTTAAACCATTCTTCTTCCCTAAATCAATTTGTTCTCTTTGTAATATTCCAAATTTTTTCTTTCTTTTATTCAGCATGTTACCTCCTATCTTCTTATACAAAAATAGAAAGAACAACCGAAAAAAAAGTCCCACGATGTGAGACTTTCCAAAACCATATTAACGTTTTGAGTATTGTGGTGCACGTCTTGCGCCTTTGAGACCGTAT
>CACXEN010000012.1 GCA_902766675.1 uncultured Erysipelotrichaceae bacterium | reverse complement strand
GCAATATATTGATCAATATGAAAAGACACGTAGTCAAACTGTTATTTCTCAATATGTAGAATCTATGCAAGATGATAAAAAAGAAGAGATTGCTGAGAACTATTTAGATTCTATTGATTGTAAAGAATATGCAAGAAGTGATGCATTAGATATTATCAAAGATCAACTATCTGATTTATCTTATGCAAAAGCAGTCAAAGAAAGTAGTGAAAATAAAACTGTATATATGTTAAAAAATGATACTTCTGTTTGTGGGAAAATCACCATGACAAAAGAAGATGATCCTTTCTTATCATTCTCTTCTTGGAATATAGACAAAGAAGAATTTGATTTCTCCTATTTAATAAATGAAAAAGATTATACTTTACCAGAATCTTATCGCATCTTATATGATGATAAACCAATACAAGATGAAATCCTTGTGGAAGATAAGATACCAATTGAAATGTTGAAGGATTATTATGATACCTATACTCTTCCATATATTTGTAAGTATCATTTGGAAGGTATTATCGATTTCAATAAGATTCAAATATTAGATGAAAATGGTAATGCATCAGATGGATCCTATGACGAAATTAAATTATTAAATAATGCAGATCAAGAAAGTATGCAAGCAATCAAAGATTTTATCCCTACTTTTTTAGATCGCTATATTCAATGCTTATCCAATAGTAATCATGACGCAAAAGCAAATTATGAAGCGCTTTATCCTTACCTAGTTCCAAATGGTAATTTAGCGATTCGTATTTATGAAGCGATTGATGGCCAATATTGGGCCCCAAGTAATGGGGATACTGTTACAGATATTACCATTAATTATATTTCTTATTTAGGTGGTAATTTATATCTTGCGGATATCACCTATGGTTTAGATACCATTGGCGAAAAAGGATTATATCACTCTGATAATACTGCACGAATTTTTATAGAAAAAAACGATGCCGGTAATTATCTGGCAACCGACATCGCTACATATTAACTAATTCCGCGAATTTTCCATCAATGATTGTCATTAAATCATTTGGATTTAATTCTACTTGCATCCCTACTTTTCCAGCAGATACATATATTGTTGTATATTGGCATGCAGAGCTATCCACAAATGTGTGAAAGCTCTTTTTCATTCCAATTGGACTACAACCACCATGGATATATCCAGTTAATGGTAATAATTCTTTTTGGGCAATCATCGCAATAGATTTTTCATTGGCCACTTTCGCTGCCACTTTTAAATCTAGATGTGCTTCTACTGGAATTACATATACATAATATTTCTTTGTATTACTTACACAGACCAATGTTTTAAATACCCTTTTGATATCTTCTTGTAGTTTATTGGCGACAGAGACACCATCTATTGCGCCATCTGCGACATCATATGTATGTATTTCATAGGATACTTTCTTTTGGTCTAATTGTCTTAATGCATTTGTTTTGGTTTCTTTTTTTGCCATATTTACTCCGATAATAGAATTCGATCATTGTCTAAATCTTTATGGGCACCAGCTTTGAATTTCTCTAATACCTCTTCCATCGTAATCGTTTTTCTTTCTTCTTCTTGTAAATCCAAAATGATATTACCATCTGCCATAAATAATGATCGATTTCCCGTTTGTAGGCCTTGATGGATATTATGTGTAATCATCAAACAAGTTGTATGATTTTCCTCTACGATTTTTTTCGTCAGAGATAATACTTTATCTGCGGCTTGTGGATCTAGTGCTGCTGTATGTTCATCTAACAATAATATTTTTGGTGGCACAATCGTGGCCATTAAAAGTGTTAATGCTTGTCTTTGGCCACCAGATAGTGTTCCTACTTGTGTATGCATACGATCCTCTAAGCCCATATCTAGCATCTTCAATTTCTCACAAAAGAATTCTTCATCTTTTTTAGAAATACGAGAAAATGTCTTAGATTGTCCAGCACGTAAATATGCTAATGCAAGATTTTCTTCAATTGTCATATGTGGTGCTGTTCCTTTTAAAGGATCTTGGAATAACCTTCCAATCCATTTCGCCCTTTTATAATCCGGCATAAAAGTAATATTTTGATCATCTAATATAATGCGACCTTCATCCACAAAGAAATTTCCTGAAATTGCATTAAATAATGTGGATTTGCCTGCCCCATTAGATCCTAGTATTGTGATAAAATCCCCATCATTTACATTTAGATTTAAACCACGCAATGCCTTTGTTTCATTGACTGTACCAGGATTAAATGATTTAGAGATGTTTTCTATTTTTAACATATTATTTCATCTCCTTTCTTGCCCGATTATATAATTGGGCATTTTCTTTAATCGTTGGTGCCGCAATTGCCAGTGCAACAATTAGTGCTGTAATTAATTTCAAAAAATCAATCGGTAGAATTCTTGTCTGTAAAATAATTGCATATATAAAACGATACACAATATTACCAATTAATACTGCAACAATATTTCTTGTGATCGTTTTTTTACCATTGATAATTGTTTCTCCGATGATAAGACATGCTAGTCCAATGACTACAATTCCAGTACCAGCATTAATATCTGCAGACTTTTGCATTTGGCCTACCAAAGCTCCACATAAGCCAGTAAAACAATTCGCTAATACTAAGCCAACTGTGATTGTAAATCTTGGATTAATACTAGATGCACGAACCATATCACGATTATCGCCTGTAGCTCGAATGGATAAGCCAAGTCTTGTGCTAAGAAACCATCTTACAAACAACATCGACAAAAGTGTAATACATGAAACTAAGATGAAATCAGACCAGTTTCCACCAATTCCTAAATTATGAAATAGTGTAAATAATGTTTCTTTTTTCAATAATGCAATATTGCTAGTCCAACCCATTGCCATTAAGTTAACAGTATATAAACCTGTATTTGTGACAATACCCGCTAGTATAGATGGAACACCTAATCTTGTTTGCAAGAATGCTGTCACAAAGCCAGCTAAGCCACCAGAAATAATTGCTAGAAAGATACCCAAAAATGGATGACCTTGATAGGCAAAAGCCACAGAGACTGCCATGCCTAATACATAGCATCCATCTGTGGTTAAATCTGCGATGTCTAAAATACGATAGCTAATAAATAATGCAAGAGCTACTAGTGCATAGACAAATCCTAATGTTAATGTTGTTTGTAAAATATAAGCCATTGTTATTCTTCCGTTGTTTGTACTTCTACGATTTCTCCAAATTCACTAAAGATAGTATAATCCAATCCTAGTGCTTCTGCTGTTTCAGTATTTACTGTAATAATACCTCCATCCATTACATAATAATCTTCTAAATTACCTGTACCAGATACAACAGCTTCATATGCTAGATCTGCAGTCTTTGTGCCAAGATCTGTATAATTCACACCACAAGTCACATATCCGCCATTTCTCACAAAGGAATCTGCACCTGTATAATGGGCAATTCCCGCTGTAATGAATTGTTCAGCAGTTGTAATTTCTGTAGCCATCACTACATTATCTGTTGGTGTAAATACTGCTTCTACATTTGAGGCAATTAAGCTAGATACAGCTTGTGCAACTTCACTATCTGTATTACCAGTTGCTTCGATATATTCCACACCTTTTTCATCTAAATATGCTTTTGCTTCAGCAATTGGCTTTTGAGAATTTGCTTCTGATTGTGAATATAATAAGCCTACTTTTTTGATATCACTATTTTGTGCAAACATCATATCCATAATCTGTGTGGTATTTAAAGCATCACTTGTTCCAGATACATTCTCTAAACCAGTTAACTCTGCACCTTCTGGATCTGATATTGCTGCATAAATTACAGGAATTCCAGTCCCTTCTGTTGCCGCAACCATTGTTTGTGCTGCTAAAGTCGCAATTGGAATAATGCAATCTACTTTATCAGCCACATAATTCGCAGCATATTGTTGTAATGTTGTTGGATCATTATTACCACTATCAATTGTGTAATTGATGGTAACACCTTTATCACTTGCTAAAGCGTCTAATTGGGCAGCTATTGCATTTGCGATTTCATCTAATGATGCATGATCTAATTGCTTAATGATTGCGACTGTATATTCAGCTTTATCACCTGCTGAATTCGTTTCTTCTTTCGGTGCTTCATTAGAACATGCAACTAAGCCGAATACTAAGAATAATGCTACAAATACTTTCAATACTTTTTTCATGTGATTTCTCCTCCTTTATTCTTTCTGCATTTTCGGCTTCCTTTAAACAAAAAACGCTTATCCCTAAAGGACAAGCGTTATGCCTGCGGTACCACCTTTATTAGTAACTTCGTTACCCTCTCGTCGAAAATGCAATCACATTTCCTGCCTTATAACGTAGGCACAACGTCTTGGAATACTCACTTATGTTTTCACCAAGCCCTCCTGGGTCCATTTGCATATCGCTTCACTACAGGGCTTCCACCATTCCCCGCTCTCTTTTAGCTGCTAATATGTTTGATCTCCCAATCATCGGTTTTCTTGGTAACATCATATCAACAATGAAACAATTGTCAATCATTTTTTCTGAAAACATTTTCTTACTATTTTCATGATAAAATATTACTAACAGTGAGGTATTGATATGATTTGTAGACAATGCGGTAGTGAAATTAATGATGGTGCTGTATTTTGTGGGAAATGTGGTGCCAAAGTTGAACCATATAAAAATGAAATAGAAATCGAAAAAGAACAAATCACAGATACTACTCCAAAAAGCCAATTGTTAAGAGCAGTGGCAGATGGTTTAGGAATGAATTGGTATAAGTTTGTGATTTATTTCCGTATCTTTTTCGCAATGTTTTCTGGTATACTCTCTGGAATTCTATATATTTCAGGTTATATATACGACATTGTATATAGTGTTTATGGATATAGTCAAAGTGGCTTAGCTGAATTAGTATATAATCAAATACCAGCATTATCTGTAATAGATAAACTATATGGCTTCTTTATGATCGTCGTTGCGATATACATGTTCTATGCAAGACAAAAATTAGCAAAGTTTAAAACAAAAGCACCAATGTATTATATTGCTGGAATATCTGCGACATTTGTTTTGAATATTCTTTATATCGTCATATCCTTAGTTTTCCTTGGTGAAGTTGATTTCGCAAACTTTGCTACTATCATTACTAGCGGTGTCGCAATTATATTAGAATTTATTTATTTTAGAAAAAGAGATTATTTATTTGTGAATGAATAGAGATTGTATATGAAGTTACAGGTTGCATTAGATACGCTTTCACTAGAAGCGTGTGAAGAATTATTATCACAAACACAAGATTATGTGGATATTGCAGAAATCGGCACTCCTTTTGTAATAGAAGAAGGAATGCGTCCAGTAAAGTATTTAAAGGATAAATTCCCAAGTATTGAAATACTTGCAGATGTAAAAATCATGGATGCCGGTGAATTTGAAGCAGATAAATGTTTTAGTGCTGGTGCAGATATTTGTACTGTATTAGGTGTTTCTAATAATAGCACCATCGAAGGTGTTGTACGTAGTGCCAAAAAACACCACAAAAAAGTCATGGTAGATATGATTGAGGTAAAAGATTTAGCACAAAGAGCCCAAGAGATTGATGAGATGGGTGTGGATTATATCTGTGTACATACTGCATTTGATATACAAAATACTGGTAAAGATCCATTAGACGATTTAAAAATATTAAATTCAGTCATTAAAAATGCAAAACCAGCAGTAGCTGGAGGTGTGAAATTAGAAACGATTGACGCAATTGTTCAAGAAGGCGCAGAAATTATTGTTGTAGGTGGTGCCATTTGTACTGCAGATGATCCAGTCAGCGCAACGATTGCGATAAAGAATCATTTCCAATGAGGTAAACTATGAATAATCAAGAATACGCAAATATCGTTTTAAAAGAATTAGAACATACACTATCTAATATAGATATTGATAAAACCAATGCATTTGTTGAATTACTAAATACTAGTAATGCGATATTTTCCTGTGGTGCAGGAAGAAGCGGCTTTATGGTAAAAGGTTTTGCGATGCGTCTTATGCATATGGGTAAAACAAGTTATGTCGTTGGGGAAACTTGTACTCCAAATATCACAAAAGATGATGTATTAGTAATTTGTAGTGGTAGCGGTAAAACTGCCTCATTAGTAAATTATGCAAATAAGGCAAAAGAAATTGGCGCAAAAATAGTACTAGTTACTATCAATGTAAATTCTACGATTGCAGATATGGCAGATATCGTGATTGAAATACCTGCTGTTTCTCCTAAATCAGATGTACAAGGATCTGTTAAATCTATTCAACCAATGGGTTCCCTTTTCGAACAAAGTGAAGGTATTTATTTAGATATCGTCATTATGTTATTGATGGAAAAGCTAGGATACTCTAGCGACACAATGTTTACACGTCACGCAAATTTAGAATAATTCATAATAGATTCTAAAAAACGTATCATCAAAAACAAAATGTCTTTTGGCTTAAATAAAAGGAGCATTTAGCTCCAAGTATTATTCATCTTTTGTATCAGGAATATATTCCAATAATAACGAGGCTTACTTTATACAAGTTCTATTCCATTCCATAAGCGGTAATATGTTTTACCGTTTTCTAATAATTCGTTATGATTTCCTTCTTCTTCGATACCATTTTTTCCTAATACAATGATACGATCTGCATCTTTGATTGTGGTTAAACGATGGGCAATCGTAATTGTTGTTCTACCTTTTGATAACTTTTCTAAACTCTTTTCGATATAGTTTTCACTTTCATTATCTAAAGCAGATGTTGCTTCATCAAGAAGTAGAATTGGTGGATTCTTTAAGAATACACGGGCAATGGATATTCTTTGTTTTTGACCACCAGATAGTTTAACACCACGCTCTCCTACATAGGAATCATAGCCATTTGGTAATGCTCGAATAAACTCATCTGCACCTGCCATCTTGGCAGCTTCAACAATTTCTTCTTTTGTGGCATTTGGTTTTCCATATGCAATATTTTCATATACTGTTCCTGAGAATAGATATACATCTTGTTGAACAATACCAATTGCGTCACGCAAACTCTTTAATGTAACGTCTTTTACATTTTGACCATCAATATAAATTGCACCACTTGTTACATCATAGAATCTTGGCACAAGTGAAGAAAGTGTTGTCTTACCTCCACCACTTTCACCAACTAAGGCAAGGTTTTCACCTGGTTTAATTCTTAAATTTAAATGTTGTAACACATGATTATGATCATCTGGATATTCAAAACATACATCCTCAAATATGATTTCTCCACCTTTTACTTCTAGTGGCTTCGCATCTTTTTTATCTTCAATATCAATTGGAGTATCCATGATTTCTAAAAATCTTTCAATTCCTGTCATACCAGATTGGAATTGTTCGGCGAAATCTACGATTCTTCGAATTGTGGCGATTAAAGTTGTCACATAAAGAATATACGCAACCAAATCCCCTGCTGTTATTTTATTGTTTACTAAGAATAATCCTCCGGCAACGATCGTTAATACATACATCAAACCATCAAAGAGACGTGTAGACATTGAATAATTTGCCATTGCATAATAGCGTTCTCTTTTGATTTCCTTAAACTTTTGGTTTCCTTTATCAAATTTAGATAATTCATATTCTTCCGCATTAAATGCTTTTACTACTCTTTCTCCTAAGAAAGAATCTTCTACTTGGGCATTTAATTCACCAATTTGTACACGTTGTGCTTTTGTGGCTTTTCTATATCTTCTATTTAATTTAATGGAGAAATATAACATCAATGGTAAACAAGAGAAAATAATTAATGTCAGTGGTAAAGATGCTTGGGCTAATATCACAAAAGCCACAACTGCTTTAATTCCTGCAATAAAGAACTCTTCTGGACAATGGTGTGCAAATTCTGTGACATCAAATAAATCACTTGTAATTCTTCCCATTAATTGTCCAATTTTTGTATTCGCAAAAAATGAATCACTTAATCTTTCTAAATGCGCAAATGCGTCAGTACGCATATCCGTTTCAATGTTTACACCCATGATATGCCCACGAGATACCATATAGTAATATGCTATAGAATCAATCACTCTAAGAAGTGCATATAAAGCAGCTAATTTGAATATTAAACTAACTGTTAATGCGGCTGGTGAATACATTGCAGTATTCGTTAGATAACTCATAATGCGAGGTAATGCCATATCACATAATGTTGTTAAAGCAGCACAAAATAAATCCAAGTATAGTGATACACGATACTTTTTTAAATATGGATAGAATCTGCTTAATAATTCTTTTGTGGAGTATTGTTTTGTTGTTATTTCACTCATATTTTTCACCTAACTGGGTGCTATTATATCACAATCTTTTATATAGACATGCCATAATGCCTAAAAATAAATCTCCTCATTGAGGAGATATCTTCATCTTTAGTTTAAGAGAGCAATAAAAGCCCAAGACATATAGTCTTGAGCTAATAAACTATTAATCAATAACTTTTCTTAATGTTAATGAACCAATCACTCCAATTAG
>CACXEN010000011.1 GCA_902766675.1 uncultured Erysipelotrichaceae bacterium | reverse complement strand
TGCCTTCTATGTTTAATAATAATCTTTTTTTATCAATACCTCCACCATATCCACCAATTCTTCCATCTTGTTGAATGACTCTATGGCAAGGCACAATGATTATGATTCGATTTTTATGATTGGCTTGGCCAATAGCTCGGCATGCTTTTTCATTTCCAATCTGTTTCGCAATTTGTTTGTATGAACATACTGTTCCATATGGTATATCCATTAATGCTTGATATACCTTCATTTCAAAATCAGTACCTGATAATGTAATTGGAATATTGAAGGTTTTTCTTTCACCACGAAAATATTCCTCTAATTCTTTTTGAACATTTTTTAAAAATGGTGTTTTTGGCATATCTTCTATTTCATTAGTAAAAGATAATTCAATAAGTTTTTGATGATCTTCTACCATTTTTAGATTTCCTATAATTGTTTTAATGATTGCGCTTTGCATTTATTCATTGTACATGAAAAAAGGGCTTATCGCCCTTTAATCCTCGTATTCTTTACTGAAATCTTTAATTGCACCTGTAGATGCATCAATTTCATAATCATACTCATAACCATTTGCGTAGAATTCTACATCATAGTCATTGTCTTCTGCATCATATTCTACATATAAGCCACTTGGACTTGAAACGCCAGCATGTGACAATGCGATATTTTGCGCTGCGCCAGGACCAATTACACTAGGTGCTGCTGCTTGAGGTGTTGGAGTTACGGCAGGTGCAGGAGCTGCAGTAGCTTGTTGTGTTGTTGCAGGAGCTGCTGCTTGTGGTTTTGGAGTTGCGGCAGGTGCTGCTTGTTCTACTGGTTTTTCTTGTACTACTGTTACTTCTTTTTCGTACTCAAGAATCTCTCCAGTTTTTGCATTCAACTCTACATCATATTCTCCATTACTTGTATAGAATTCAATTTCATAAACCATCACACCTTTGTCATAGTCTATTTCGATTGTCTTACTTACAACATCATTTTCTTTTATACCTGCATGTTTGTATGCAGCCGCAAATGCTTCATCTTCTGTGAGATATTCTTTTTTAGATGCCTCACCAGATTGTAATAATTCTGTTTTTTCTTTGTTGCTTTTAGCATTTAAGATATTTAAGTCATTGATCGAAAGTTTAGCTAAATCCGCAAATGTATATACTGGATTTTCATTTACGATTTCATCAATCAGTTGTGCTTTACCAACTGAGATTTTATATTCCGTTGATAAATCTTTGATTCTTCGATCTTCTTTGATTGTTTGTGCTAAGACAGATCCTTTAAATAAATCACTTTCTAATATCTCATCAATTTCTTTCATCAACTCTTCTTGTAATAACTTTGCTTTAGCAGGGTCATTGTTTTCTACTGTAACTAAGATAGAGTTTCTTAATTCTGATAGATATCCATTTCTTAGCATTGAGCCAATTAGCGCATTTACTGTAACCTTTAAATCACTACCTCTAAAATCCATATCGCCAATGATTTCTTCAGCTTCTTTATTGCCAGCTATGACACCAACCACTTTGTCATTGCGATTTAATTGAATTTCCAAACTTGGGTTAACATCTAATCCAATTTGTGATTCAACAATTTGATTTAGGTGTGTTGTATATAGTGAGTATCCACCAAAGCCTAATACAAACGCCATCGCCAGAGCTAAGATAGGTTTATGCCATGATCTTCTTGATGTGAAGTTGTTCATCACTTCGACATGATTCACTTCTTCATTTTCACAAGCTACGATTATGTCGTTTAGCTGATTTGGTTTTATTTTTTTTATTGCACTTTGTAAGTTTTCTTCAAACTTTTTCATTTGACATCCCCCTCCATCTTCTCCTTCATCTTCTTTATGGCGCGATTGTATTTTGATAGCACTGCTGGAAGTGAACGATTTGTTAGTTTTGCTATCTCTCTGTGTTTAAATCCAGCAAGCGCGTGTAAAGTAACGATTTCTCTTTCTTCATCGTTTAATTCATTCAAACACATATTTAATGTCTCTTTTTCTTCAACACTGAGTTTATTTTCATCTGCTACATAGAAAGTTTCATCAAAGTCTTCGTCATGTATTTGTTCTCTTTTGCGTATCTTTTCTAGGCAGAGGTTTCTAGTGATTGTAAACATCCACGCAAGTGGTTTCCCTTGGCTTTTATAAGATGATGCAGCTCTATGTATTGTTAGGTAACAATCATGCACAACATCTTCTGCATCACTGCTGTTTTTCAGCATCGCAAGGGCATAACCATATATTTCTGTACTAGTATTGGCATACAAATATTCCATTGCGCTTAAATCACCACTAGAAAGAGACTTGATCCAGAGATCAATATATGCATTTTTGTTCTTTTTTTCATCTAATTCTAGATCAAATTGACTGGCCATTAGCATATCTCCTTCTCCCCTCACATTTAATTAATGTTTTTGGGGCACATTTTATTGCAAAATTTTTTTAAAAAAATCGGAATATCGGGATTCGAACCCGAGACCTCTTGCTCCCGAAGCAAGCGCGCTACCAAACTGCGCTATATTCCGATATCTTTGCATTAGATTGTACCATTTTTCAAGTAAATATTTTCAATAGATACACTTCCAAATG
>CACXEN010000010.1 GCA_902766675.1 uncultured Erysipelotrichaceae bacterium | reverse complement strand
TCATTAGAGATATTAGATGATAATGCATTATTCTTTTTGATCAATAGTTATACAACTGGATTCTCTTCTGTTGTATTAGAAGATTTATTAAAAACTACAATCATGGAAACACATCCAAACGGTTCTATCGAAGCAGGAGAAGTTGCTATCCCTTTGCAAAATAGAGATTTATATTTACCTTGTGGTATCTATGGGAGATGGCAAAGAAATGATTAACATCTTATATGAAGATAACCATCTTTTGTGTGTAGAAAAGCCAGTCAATATCCCTGTTCAAAAAGATGATAGTGCTGATGATGACTTACTAACAATTCTAAAGAAATATCTTAAAGATACATATCATAAACCAGGTAATGTTTATTTAGGCTTAGTGCATCGCTTAGATCGCCCTGTTGGTGGTGTCATGGTATTTGCGAAAACATCCAAGGCAGCATCTCGTTTAGCCAAAAGCATGCAAAACAATGAATTCAAAAAAGAATATATCGCTATCATCGATGGCGTTTTAGAGAAAAAGCATGATGTCTTTGAAGATTATTTAATCAAAGATAGTGCAACAAATACCGTTTCTACAACTACGAAAGATAAAGGGAAATATGCAAAATTACACTATGATTTATTAGATGTAAAAGAGAACCTTTCCCTTGTGCATATTCATCTTTATACTGGACGTTCACACCAAATTCGTGTGCAATTTTCTTCACGAAAATATCCATTATTACACGACCAACGTTATAACCCAAATGCCACTAAAGGCCAAATTGCATTATATGCATATCAGCTAACATTTCCTCATCCAACCACAAAGGAAGAAATCACCATTACATCACTTCCAGAAAGTAAAAAACCTTGGAATATATTTGAGGAGTATTTATGTCAAATGTAAAACGGAAACCAAAACGACATATTAGAAAAAGCTTAATTGTTTTTGTGGTTGTTTTAATCGCTGGCATATTTTTAGCAATCCGTGTTCCAAGACAACGCCAAAAAGTACAATTAAAAGATTTAGGATATAGTGAAAATACAATTGAAGAAATTATTGATCAAGGTTATTACAATATCATTCATGAGAACGGATATTATTCCACTGTATTAGCAGACGCAATTGATTCCCATACACTATATGATCAATATATCGATTTCTATGCAAACCTAAAGAATGATAAAACAGTATCCGAAAGAGATTTATTATTGTATGGAAGATTACAAGAAATTGGATATGACAATGTGCAATTAAATAATTTATTCAATCGATTAGAATTCTGGGAAATCACTCCCCTATTAACATTTGATTTCCAATGGAATGAAGATAACTATATAGAGGATTGTATAGAAAACCGTGAGACCAATACCATTGATTCCTTTACATTAGCTGGAGAATATCGCACTTTATATCGCATCACAAGTGAAACAGAAATAAAAGATGATTATTCTACTCTAGTCAATAAAACATATTATTTACCAAAAGATTATGAACCAAGTGACTTAGAGGCAATATCTACACAATATGCTGTATATGATCAATATGTATGTAAAGACGCAAGACAAGCAATTGAAGAATTCTGTGAAGGTAGTGTGGATAATGGAACACCATTCTATGTATCCAATGCGTATTGGTCATATGAAGATATTGAAGCTCTTTACAATAACAACTTAAACTATATGACCCAAGACCAAGCAGATTTAGTTGTTAATCGTCCAGGTCACTCCGAACACCAAACAGGTCTAGGTTTAAATATCACACCAACATATGAATCTTTAGAAAACTTCACTGACACAAATGCATATCAATACTTCAGTGAAAATTGTACAAACTTTGGATTCATAGAAAGATATCCAGTAAATAAAGCAATTATCACGGGTGTATATGATGAACCTTCTCATCTAAGATATTTAGGAAAAGATTTAGCTACGAAAGTAAAAACTTCTCGTTTAACATATGATGAATATTATGCATTGTATATAAAAACTTGGCAGGATGAAACATGCAAGCCAAGTCAAGAAATATTAGATAAGATTGCTGATTATGTAGATTAAGATAATACATTTTCTTCAATGTATTTCATAAATCCACAATCATCTACCGATTCTGCAATGGCATAGGCAACGCTCTTTGCGTCATCTGTGCCATTTTTCATTGCGATACCATATTTTACATATGACAACATTTCAACATCATTTGTTGTATCACCAAATGCCATAATTTCATCTTTTGTGATACCCATTTGGGTCGCGATGATACGAATACCAACATCTTTCGCAAGAAGTGGATGATTAATTTCAAATAAATCATAGGCTGTTTTAAAACCAATGTAGCGATCATCTAAATGTTGTTGGTAAAATGTTTCTATTTTTTCCATGTCAGAAGGATCAATCACAAACATCTCTTTAATCTGAGGTGTTTTTGTTAGTTCTTTGATATCTGCCACAACATAATCCATTTGAATTCGTTTGCACATTGAAATAACTTGTGGTGTTTCTTTTTGCACATACAATAGACCATCTTCTCCATAATATGTCGCAACACAACCTTGTGGCTCATACAAATCAATAATCTCTTTTAATAAATCTGCATCCAATGTATATGAAACTACTTTTTTATTCGTTTCCACATTTAATATTTCACCACCATTTGACCCTACGATATAATCACAACATTCATCAAGATTCCACCCTTCTAAAAGTGGTAATACAGATGAAATTGGTCTACCAGAACATACCGCAAAACGAATTCCTTTCTCTCGAAACTTTTGAATTGTTTGAACGACACTTGGATCACAGTGCCCATTACCATCAATGATGGTACCATCTAAATCACTTGCTATTAATCGAATCATTTTTGAATCTCCATAAATTGATATATCTCTTCTTTTCTTCTTTCCATATCTTCATATCCCAATTGATATAATTTCTTACAGCTTTCTGGATCCCCTTTAAAACGAGATACTTTAACAGTTTCACTTGGAAGTATGTGACATGCTTTATTCTCATCCACCATTTTTTGAATGATATCAATTTGTTTGTAGTAATTAATATGTCTTACTTCATAATCTTGATATGCTTGTGGACATTCTTTGTAAATGTGTTTCATTAAGAATCTCACAATTTTATTTCCAGGTTTGCGCACATAGCCTTTTGGTTTCGTTGTAATCACAAGACATTTTGTGCATTCTTTTTCGATTGCTCTTTCAATTGGAATCATCTTTGTGATTCCACCATCCAATAATCTTTTTCCATTTACTTCAACGACAGCTGATGCAACAGGTAGTGCACATGTTGCACGCAATAAATCTAAATTCTTATCAAATTCTTTTGGTGAAAACCAAACAGTTTCTCCTTTTGTTAAATCATATGCGCCTACTTCAATATTTGGATTCTTCTCAATTAATGGTGTTATATCCCATTTTTCTTTTTCCAATAAACAATCCTTGAATAAATGTAGATAAGCCACATAATGTTTCTCTTTGGCTAATGCTTTGAATCCTGTATTTGCAGGATCACTGGAATAGGTAGTTGCTGTCTTATATAAAAGATCTGTGTTTTTCATTTCATACATGCATAGATAAACAGCACCGCTAGAAATACCAACACCATAATCAAATGTAATACCTTGCTCACATAACCAAGCTAGTGCTCCAGCTGTATATGCGCCACGTACTCCACCGCCTTCCAATACCAAACCAATCTTTTCCATTTTCATCTCCTATAACAATGGCACAAACAAATTTAATACACCTCGTATCATACGTACGATAATGTTTGTGCTTTGAATTTTCTCTATCGTAATTAATTCTGATTTTTCTTGTGCATCTAAGAAGTCTTTTTTCATCTTGGCGATTTCTTCGCTTTGATACATCAAAACACCATTTTCAAAATGTAAATAATAACTACGATAATCCATATTCACTGAACCAATCACTGCTAAAGTATCATCACTTACAAAATTCTTAGAGTGATTGAATCCTTCTGTATATTCATATATTTTTACACCCGCTTTTACAAGTGGTTCATAGTTAGCTCTTGTGATTTGAAATACTAGTTTTTTATCTGGGATATGTGGTGTCATAATGCGTACATCTACTCCACTTTTCGCAGCTAGTATTAATTCATTACGAATTGCTTCTGTAGGTATTAAATAAGGTGTATCGATATAAATATAATCTCTCGCTGCCTTAATTAAACTCATATGGATATTAAATGCGACATCCTCATCATCTGTTGGTGTATCAGAAAATGGTTGATAGTATCCATCTCCTTTTACTTCACCACATGGGATCTTATACTTCATGAAATCAATAACGTTTTCTTCTCCTCTTTCAAATTGAAGTAATCCCAAAAACATTACTGTCATTGCCCAAACTGCGTCACCTTCAAACATCATTGCGCTATCACGCCATTTTCCAAAGCGCTCAATTCTTCCAACATATTCATCTGCAAGATTTACACCACCAGTGAATGCGACTTGATTATCTATAATTGTTAGTTTTCTGTGGCTACGATTATTCATTTGAATAATAAAGATTGGACGCACATGATTGAATCGATATGCTTCGATTCCCATTTTTCTTAGTTTTTTATCATAGTGCCAAGGCATTGTAATACTTCCAAAGTCATCATAGATGACACATACCTCTACGCCTTCTTTCACTTTCTCTTTTAATACTTCTAATATTTCATCCCATACACTTCCTTCATCAATGATAAAGTATTCAATAAATATGAAATGCTTTGCCTTCTTTAATTGTTTGATATATTCATCAAACCATTCTTTTCCACTTTTAAAATATGTAGCAGAAGTATTTTTATATACCGGAAAGCCACAAGTTTCTTTTCCATAAGTAAAAATATTATGTGCTTCATGATCCATTGTTTTGGATGCTTTTACTACTTTTTCATCCTGTGTCAGTAAACCTATCATATTATGATTTGTTTCGACTGTACCATGACTCAACTTTTTAGGCATCTTTCGATTATAAGAAAGTAAATATAAAGGAATACCCACAATAGGTACAGCAAGCAAAATGATTATCCATGCAATCTTAAAAGATGGTTCACTTTGTTGGTTCACAATGTAAATCACCATTAAAACAGCAATGATATTTAACGCAATCATCATTTCGTTATAAATCGCTGTACGATACAACAAAAGTACAATTGCAGAAAACTGTAATAATACTAGTGGTACTACAATGACCAATCGGCCAGTAAGAATCTTTAATATTCTACGCATATATATGATTATATCAAAGAATACTCATAAATCAGTTTATGTGTTTCTCCCCTTTTATATAGCCAATGATATTTTGGTACATCTTCATCACCGATTAATTTTCCATTTAATCTTTCACATGTTTTGATAGACGCAATATTTCCTGGTGAACACGTTATTAACAATCTATCCATTTCATATTCATCTTTTGCGATTTCAAAAAGCTTTAAGCACGCTTGATATGCATAATGATGTCCACGATAATCTTCAAAAATACGATATCCAATATTGCCTGCATAATATAACTCTTCATTCATTCCAATTCTTAAGTCACATCTGCCAATTTTCTGATTCGTATCATGTAAATAAATATCATAAAAAATAGTTTTTACACCATCGTTATATCGTGCGGCTCTTTCAATACTGGCTATCACCAAATCTATTTCTCCGCATTCAATTCTCTTATGTATACCTATTCCAAACATATCTATTTTATTATACCATTTCGCTTTTTTGTAAAAAGTTTCTTTGATATTGATTGACATTCACCATCAATCGTATACATAATTTATTAACGGGGACAAATGAATGGATATCAATAAAAGTATTGATCAAGAATTACAAGCGACAAAAGAGGAATTAGAAGCGACAAAAAAAGAGTTAGAAAAGCAAAAAAATGATTACCAGTATTTACTGGCAATGCTTGAGAATCTACCAAATCCTATATTCATGAAGGACGAAAATGCTAAGTTTGTATTCTTCAACAAAAAATATGCAGAGTTTTTTGGGATGGATCGTTCTGAATATTTAGGAAAAGATGTTTTATCTTTAGATTATTTATCTTTAGAAGCTAGACAAAGATATCAAGAAGAAGATTTAGCATTGATTGAATCTGGCCAAGTTATTGATTATGAAGCGGATTATACTGGTGCTGATGGAGAAGTACACCCATCGATGTATTGGTCTCATGGCATCTATGATTCCGTCACAAATCGTAAGGGTTTGATTGGTGAAATTGTGGACATTTCAAAGGAAAAACGCTTAAGAGAAGATTTGATGCATTACTCAAGAGAATTGCATGACGCAAATCTAAAACTCGAAAAGATTGCAGAAATCGACCCAGGTACTGGGGTTTATAATCGCTTGTTATTAAATCGCTTGCAAGAAGAAGATTCAGCTGGAAAATCACCTAAACTAAAAGCTGCATGTGCATTATTGTTGGATATAGATTTCTTTAAAAACGTCAATGATACATATGGTCATATAGTTGGTGATAAAGTTTTAAAGCAATTTGCACAAATGCTACAAACTGAGAGTCGTGAACATGATGTTCCGATTCGATATGGTGGAGATGAATTTATTCTTCTGATTAACAATGCGGATATTGAGACTGGCAAAAGAATTGCAGAGAGATTGCGTAATCGCTGCGCAAATGAAATTGTTTTACCAGATGGCTCTCATATTACATGTTCAATCGGTGTTACAGAATTATCTCCTAACCAAACACTATCTGAAATTATTTCTGTATTAGATAAAAACTTATATGAAGCAAAAATAGTAAGAAATACAGTTATCGCAAAGTAAAAAGGCTTATCAAAGCCTTTTTTTAGTCAACGATTTTTTCGATAATAGCTCGATAGATATCTTGCAATTCTTTCTTTTGAGCATCATTCATTTGATCGTTTGGATCATTAATATCTTTTGCGACATAATCATCCACAAGAGATACTTGATGCCCAACAACTTTTCCATCCTTAATACCCACTACCAATGGTACATAGAATATTGCTTCACCTGATTCATCATGTTCTAATGCATCATCTATTTTTTCCATTACCATTTCAATTTCTTCATTTGTTGGAGTGAATTTAGTGGAATGTACATTGATGTAATATGTTGTGAAATCATATTCTTGTAATACTTTATTCAATTCTGGTAATGCTCTTTTGCACCACTGACATGTATCATAACCGAAATAGAATAAACCACTTCCTTTGTTATCGACTACATTACATATTTCAACAAGTGACATTTCTTTATATTCCGCAATATCACCTTCTATCCATTCATATCCACTCATATCTGCTTCAAATGATTCTGGTTCATATGCTGTCGTCACTGTTTTACTATTTGCTGTTTCTTTTGTGGAACATGCAAACATGCTAGTAGCTAAAAGAGCCGCATATATTACTTTACTTATTTTTTTCATACGTAATACCTTATCACAATTTAGATTAACTCTCAATTTCTTTGAGTTCTACCTCTTCATAGAATTTATCGACTTTTTCTCTTGTCGCAAGTGTTTTGGAATATGCTGTTGCACTGCCACATGCTGCCGCAAATTTAAATGAATCTAATGCATCTTTGCTTCGGATATATTGCATTAAGAATCCTGCCACAAGTGAATCGCCTATACCAACAGTATTCACAACATCATCATGCACAAGTTTTGCACGATATGTTCCACCTTCATATACGAAAATTGCTGTTTCATCATCTTCTGAAATAATGACATGTTTCGCACCAGCTTCATATAGTTTTTTACCAATTTCTATAACATCTTTTCTGTCATCCACATCATATTCTTCTTCTAATTCATGAACACTTCTTTTTACTAAGAATGGTTGATACTTTACCATTTTTTGTGTTAGTGAATGATTCGTATCTAATACAACATTTACATTCTCATCGATTAGATCTTTCATCATTTCTTCTACATCTTCTTCAAGATACTTTTGTGTATTTCCACTTAATACGAAATAGTCACCTTCATCTAATCTCTCAATCTTCGTTTTTAATGCCTCAATATTTTCCTTTGTGATATATGGGCCATTCGCATTTAAATCTGTATTTTCATCACCAATACATTTGATGTTAATACGAGTATTCCCATCAATATATGTAAAACTAGGTTGAATTTGATTGTATTTGGTTAGAAGTGAGATATAAAAATCTTTCGCAAATCCCCCTAAAAATCCAAATGCTTTACTAGGCACTCCCAAGTTATTTAGTACAACTGAAACATTAATGCCTTTTCCACCAGCTTCATAATATTCCAGTAACGAACGATTTGTTTTTCCAAGTTCTAGATTATCTTCAAATTCCATATAACAATCTAAAGATGGATTCAGTGTACACGTCACAATCATGATAATTCTCCTACTTTTTTCACAATATTGATAATTACATCAATAGAGGTTTCTAATTCATCAATTACACAATATTCATATGGGCCATGGAAATTTCCTCCTCCACAACCTAAATTAGGACAAGGTAGTCCCATAAATGACAACATTGCGCCATCTGTACCACCACGCACTGGTTCATTTACGATATCCAATCCCATTTCTTCTAATACACTTCGAGCTATATCTACTGCCTCTGGATTTTTATCCAACACTTCTTTCATGTTGTGATAGCTTTCTTTTATCTTTACAGTTGCTCTATTTCCATATTTTTCATTGATGCGATTTACTTCATCTTCTACTCTTTTCTCCATGGCATGTAATTTATCAATGTCATGATCACGAATAATATATTCCAATGTTGCAGAATCTACATCACCTTTCATGGCATGTAAATGAATGAAGCCTTCTCTTCCCTCTGTATTTTCAGGTGTCATCTCTTTTGGGAATGCTTGTGCTAATTCTGTAGCAATTAATGCCGCATTTACCATTTTATTCTTCGCACTACCAGGATGTATCGATACACCTTGGATTGTGATGGTTGCACTACTTGCATTAAATGTTTCATCGGATAATTCTCTTACTGTATCACCATCCATCGTATATGCAAATTCCGCCCCAAATTTCTTTACATCAAAATATTTGGTGCCATTACCAATTTCTTCATCTGGTGTAAACGCAATCGCAATATTTGGTCTTTGTATTTCATCATGTGCTTTTAAATATGCAATGGCTTCCATAATACTTGCAATACCTGCTTTATCATCAGCACCTAATAATGTTGTGCCATCGGTAACCATCACTCTTTTTCCTTTGAACTCTTTCATCCATGGATACTCATCCATACGAATCGTTCTTTCTTCATTGAGTGTAATATCTTCTCCATCAAAGTTTTCAATAATACGAGGCTTTACATCTTTTCCAGAAAAGTCTGGCGCTGTATCCATATGCGCAATAAAGCCAATGGTTTTTGTACAACCATCTATATTGCTTGGTAGTTTCGCATATACATAACAATGCTCATCTACTTCTACATCATTTAAATCTAATTCTTTTAATTCATCTACCAACACATTCGCAAGATCAAATTGTTTTTGTGTAGATGGTGTTTCCTCTTCGTTATAAGGATCAGATTGTGTATCAATCTTACAATAGCGGATTAATCTTTCTTCAACACTCATAAAACTCTCCTATTTATTCTTCATCTTCTAAAATCATATTTGAAAATGTACAATCGAAATACGAATTCACTGGGCTACATGCATAAATGCTCAGTTTAATATTCGCATTTACATCATCTAATTTAAATATTCTTAAATCACTATATCTTCCATTTGTGAAACTATATTGTATACGCACAATACCGCCACGACACCAAATACGAAAATACATTGTTGTTATACCAGCTGATATATCACGATATGCACGATCTCCGAAGTCTCCATGGTTTACTGTTGTCGCAAGTTTTGTTGATTCTAAATCAAAGCTTTGTGTGCATATGATTGCTTTACGTACATCATTTTGATAAAGAATCATTCCACATTGATCCAAATGATTTTGAAATCTATAATCGACTTTCAATGTAAAACAAAAACTACCTACTGGTTCGATTGCCATCTCTGCAGCATCACTGCTGATTCCTTTTGGATTAAAATCAGTAAATGGTTCCGTCTCAAAAACAACACTATCCTCAAACACAAGTGATAGTTTTGGTTTGTTTATCCACTTTAAATCTCTCGGATCAATTCTTTTAACCATTTCTACCTATATTGAATACTTTCTAATAACTCTTCTACTTCTTCTTCACTTTTATATTTCAATAATATTTCTTTTGCAAATTCAATTGTGGCACCCATACCACGACCAGTTATAACATTACCATCACATACCGCAAATACTTTCTGATATGTGCCTTTATAATCATCATCAAAGCTTGGAAAACAAGTATAGTTTTTATCTTTCAAAAAACCTAGATGACCAAAGATAGATGGCGCTGCACAAATCGCACAAACAAGTTTATTCTCCTCATAATGTTTGACTAATGCATTCTTTAATACTTCACACTTTTCTAAATTTTCAGTTCCTAATTTACCACCTGGTAATATCAGTGCATCATAATCTTCTAAAGATACTTCATCTAATAGATAATCTGCCTTTACTGTAATATTGTGAGAAGATGTTACTTCATAACTGTCAGATAAAGAAATCATATCAATACCTACATCTGTTCTACGTATCATATCAACAGTAATGAGTGCTTCACACTCTTCAAATCCTTCTGCTAAAAAAATTGCACATTTATTCATAATTTTCACCCTTTAAAAATTATACCACTATATAAAAAAAGGGGACTATTCCCCTTCTTCACTATCAATTTTGCCTAATTCACGCATATGTCTTCTGCGATCTAATGCTGTTAAATACTTTTTACGAATACGAATATCTTCAGGTGTGATTTCAACTAATTCATCATCATTGATAAATTCAATTGCGCTTTCAAGAGTCAATTCTCTTGGTGGTACCAATTTCATTGCTTCATCATTACCTGTTGAGCGAACTGCAGTCATCTTTTTGTTTTTGATTGGATTTACTGCCATATCCATATTCTTATTGGATACACCAATAATCATTCCTTCATAGACTGGTGTTTGTGCTCCAATGAATAATTGTCCACGTTCTTGAATATTCCAAAGTGCATATGTCATTGCGCCACCTGTTTCAGTAGATATCAAAGCACCATTTTCACGTTGTGGAATATCACCTTTATATGGCTCATAGTCCGCAAGTCTTTGTACCATTGTGCCTTCTCCATGTGTCATATTAATAAAGTCGGATCTAAATCCTATCAAACCACGGGTTGGCACAGTATATGTGATTCTTGAATAACTACCTACATTCTCCATATTCTGGAGTAAACCTTTTCTTACATTTAATGCACTAATGACTGAACCAGAATACTCTTCTGGAACATCAATAACTACTTCCTCAACTGGCTCATATGTAGCACCATCAATCTTTTTAAGAATAACTTCTGGTCTAGATACTGCAATTTCATATCCTTCTCTACGCATTTGTTCAAGAAGAATTGTTAAATGTAATTCACCTCTACCACTTACTTTAAATGTGTCCGTACTATCTGTTTCTTCTACACGTAAACCTACATTTACTTCTAATTCTTTATCTAGTCTTTCTCTGATATTTCTAGATGTCACATATTTACCAACTTGCCCTGCAAATGGTGAATCATTGACCATGAAGTTCATAGATAGTGTTGGCTCTTCAATATGAATCATTGGTAGTGGATCTTCTTCACCAACTGGACAAATTGTGTCTCCAATATTGATATTTGGAATACCTGACACAATACAGATTTCTCCACACTGTGCCTCCGGTACAGCTACTCTACTTAATCCCTTATATACAAAGATTTGATTTGTTTTTGCACTGTAGCTTGTGCCATCTCCATTACAAATCTGATAGTTTTGTGCTTCTTTGAGTGTTCCTTTATATATACGACCAACGCCAAGTCTGCCAATATAGTCATCATATGCAAGTGCACATATTTGCATTTGTACATTATCTTCAATTAAATTTGGATATGCTTGTGTATGTTCGATAATTGTTTCAAATAGTGGTGTGATATCTTCATTCGTATCTTCAATTTCATAACGAATGACACCTTCACGTGCTACACCATATAGAATTGGGAAATCCAATTGATCATCTGTTGCATTCAATTCCAAGAATAAATCATAGACTTCATCAATAACTTCTGTCGCTCTTTCATCTTGTTTATCCATCTTATTAATGACAAGAATTGGACATAAACCAATCTCTAAAGATTTTTGCAAAACAAATCGAGTTTGTGGCATAGGTCCCTCTGATGAGTCTACCAAAAGAATAACTGTATCAACAGTCTTAATAATTCGTTCTACTTCACTAGAAAAGTCAGCGTGTCCTGGAGTATCCACAATATTGATTTTGTAATCTTTATATGTGACAGAGCAGTTCTTAGAATAAATTGTGATTCCTCTTTCTCTTTCTAGATCATTGGAATCCATAATACAATCAACAACTTTGTCATTATCTTTAAATACATGTGATTGTCTTAAAAATGCATCTACTAGCGTTGATTTACCAGCATCTACATGGGCAATAACCGCTATATTAATAATCTTTTGATAATCCATGCCCTTCTCCTTTTCTTTATATAAACCTGTGTAATTATATATTTCATACGCATAATTGACAACTAAAAAATGACTGTTAAAATTTATATGCATATGCGCCAGTGGTGGAATGGCAGACACGTACGCTTGAGGGGCGTATGGAGTGATCCGTGCAGGTTCAAGTCCTGTCTGGCGCACCATAT
>CACXEN010000009.1 GCA_902766675.1 uncultured Erysipelotrichaceae bacterium | reverse complement strand
TGGACTATAATCCAATAATTTTAGAAAACTTCTTCCTGCAATATTTACTCCCATAATTCCTCCTTCATTTACTGATGATAATTATCATTTTGGGCATCATTATAACCAACATAGAAATATCCTATTCCTGAGACGAAAACCCAAATAAGCATAAACCACACTGGTAAGCCTCTAAATATAGTATAGCGATAGTGTAGTTTAATATTGAATATAAATGTAATAACCAAGTTAATGAATAAGAAGATAAGCGAACCAGCAAATAAGAATTGCTCTGAATCTAGTGATAAATAATTATTATCCGCTTCAAAAAGTAATGCCATAAATACTCCATAAAAGATGAATACAGATAAGATTAATAGAAATTGACACCACGCAAGTATCTTACCTAATCTTTCCTCATTAAATGTTTTAGAGAATATATAAATAGAATAGAATGGAATAATAGATTTCCATGGTTTTTCACCATTATATTGGAATATCATCCACATCCCTATTATGCCTAAGAGCGCTGATATAGAACAAATAGTTTTAAATATTGTTTCTCCCATTGATTACTCACTCCTTACTAATGGCATAGACATACATCTAGGTCCACCACGTCCTCTTGATAATTCAGCACTTGGCATTTCTAATACTTCAATGCCTGCTTCTTTTAGAATTGGATTGGTCACATCATTTCTTTCATATACAATGATTTTTCCTGGCGCAATACATAATGTATTTGAACCATCATTCCATTGTTCACGAGCAGACGATATCAAATCATCTCCCCCACAATAAATCAATTGCACATCATCTACACCAGTATATTTCGATAATATATCTTCCAGTGATAAATCCAATCTCTTTACATTTAAATCATCCACATGTGCATCTTCTTCCAATGATGGTTTAATTTCATAAACCTCAAGTGGTCCAATAATACCCGGATGCACTGTATATTGATTTTCACTAATTCTAGTGAATACTGTATCTAAATGCATAAATGCACGTGCTTTTGGAATGTTGAAGGCAAGAATTGTGTCTATCTTGCTGGTGTTATCACTAAATATATTTCTTGCCGCAATTTCTACTGCATCTGGTTCTGTTCTTTCTGATATACCTATTGCAAGTGTTGTATCTGTTAAATTGAATATATCTCCACCTTCAATCGTTGCATGATTATCACGGCTGTAATATTCTTTTACTTCTCCTTTAAAATCAGGATGGTATTTTAGAATATATTCCGCATAGATTGTTTCACGTCTTCGAATTGGAAATTTCATGCGATTGATCAATACCCCATTACCAACTGACGCAAATGGATCACGTTGGAAAATGAGATTTGGAAGTGGATCAACGATTAGATCATCTGGTGGCGCAATTCTATCTTGCAAAGAATATGCTTTGATATCATCCCCCATTTCTTTCATTGTGATGCCTTCCATTGTCTTTAAGACAAGATCTTTCCCTTTGAAATTATTCACTAAATATTCATAGAGTTTATTTTGCCAGCGTGTTGTTTTGATATTAGCTTCTGATAGCCATTGGTATATAAATTGTTTTTCTAATTCTGGATAAGTCTCTAAGACTTCGTTCATTAAATCTTCTAAATATACAACTTCTACCCCATTATCCATCAGTATTTTCGCAAATGTATCATGTTCTTGTTGGGCTACTTTTAAATATGGAATATCATCAAATAATAATTCTTGGAGTCGGTTTGGTCTTAAATTCAATAATTCTTTTCCCGGTCTATGTAACAGAACTTTCTTTAAAGGCGCAATTTCACTCTGTACATGTATACCTTTCATATCGTACCTCACAGCTTCTATATTCATTTTATATGATTTCAACTATAAATCACACACGAAAAGCAGTGTTTCCACTGCTTCATTACATCTTTTCTGGAGCACTTACTCCTACTAGGTTTAAGGCATTCTTTAAAGTGATACTTGCAGCCTTAATGAAGCCTAGTCGTTGGTTTGTTAGCTCCGGATCATCCGGATTATTTACATGACTTGAATTATAGTAACTATGGAATAGTTTTACAAAATTCATAATATATTCTGTGATTTTATTTGGCTTACGAATCTGTGCCACTTCTCCTACTAGTTTTGGAAATTCACTCATCATTTTTAAGAGTTGTAATTCCTTAGGATCGGATAATCTACTATAATCATCTGTTTCTTCAAATGGTTTAATATCTGGATTTGTAAGAATTGAATACATTCTAGAATATGCATATTGTGCATAATATACTGGATTGTTGTTGTCTTTTTGTTTAGCAAGTGTAATATCAAAATCCATATGTGTTCCAATATCTTTCGATACTACAAACCATCTAGCCGCATCCACACCTACATCTTCGCATAACTCACGAATAGTTATCGCATTACCTGTTCTTTTCGACATCTTTACTTCTTTGCCGTCTTCCACCATACGAACCATTTGTGTTAAATCAACTGTTAATGTTCCATCTGGATAACCAAGAGCTTTTAAAGCTGCTTGCATACGTGTTACATAACTATGATGGTCTGCACCCCACAAATCGATTAGTGTAGGATATCCTCTTTCAACTTTATATACATGATTTGCGATATCTGGTGTGAGATAAGAAAGTGTTCCATCACTTTTTCTTAATACTCTATCTTTATCATCGCCATAATCTGTACTCTTAAACCAAAGAGCACCATCTTTTTCATATGTTAATCCTAATTCATCCATTCTATTTAAGCAGGCATTGATTCTTTCTTTATCGTTTTCATAGAATACTGTCTCATGCATCCAAGAATCAATTCTTACCCCAAATAGTTTTAGGTCACGATCGATTTTTTCTAATTCTTTCGTTTTTCCTTTATCCATGAAATACTGTAATCTTTCACTAGAATCAGCATCTAACCATTTATCACCATCTTCTTTCGCAATTTCAATTGCGATTTCTTTTACATCATCTGCGTGATATCCATCTTCTGGTAAAGGATACTCTTTTCCAAAATATTCAAAATATCTAGATACAAGAGATTCTCCAAGATTCACAATTTGATTACCAGCATCATTTACATAGAATTCTCTTAATACATCATAGCCACTAGCTTCATAGAGTCGACATACAGCATCTCCCCAAGCAGCGTTTCTTGCATGGCCTACATGTAAATCACCTGTTGGATTTGCGCTAACCCATTCAACCAATATTTTCTTGCCAGCACCGGTATTGTTTTTGCCATAGTTATCCCCTTCAGCAATTATTTGGTTAATCGTTGCTGTTAGTACTATATCTGCAAGTTTAAAATTGATAAAACCAGGATTTGCAACAGTCACATCTTTGGCTTCTGGTAAATTCTTTTTGATTTCATCTACCAAAGCATTTGCGATATCCATTGGACTCTTGTGTAATACTTTTGCCAAACGCATTGCTACACTCGTCGCATAATCACCCATATTTTTATCTTTTGGAGTTTCTACAACGACACTACCCTCTGGTGCTTCTATTTCAAATACCGTTTGTACTGCCTCTCTTACTACTTGTTCTATTTTTTTATCCACTCTCATAGTTTCGACCTCTTCTTAGAAAAAGCCCGAAATGGGCTTTGTGTGTGCATATGATACAAATTATTCACTCTCTATTTTATTAGAGATATCTTCAATATCTTGTTTTAGAGTTTCAATGAAATCTTTCTTCTCACTGATTTTTCTTTCGATATTGTGAATTGTATTGTAGTCATCTGTTTCATATACACTTTCTTCTAGTGTATTTAATTGTTCACGTTGTGATGACAATAATTCTTGTTTCTTATCAATAATCTCTTTAAAACGCTTTTGTGTATCTGCGTGTTTACCATCCCAGAATGTATTCTTTGCTTCTTTGAATACTTCCCAAAGAGAATCATTCTTATCTCTTCCAGAATAGCCAGCACTCTTCCATTCTTTATCAAGATTCTTCATTGCTTCTGTGCTTTCTTTAGAGAAATCTAACTTTTCCGCAATTTCTTTTGCCTTGGCAATGAGTTCTTCTTTCTTTGCAATACTTTCTTTATATTGTGCTTCTAAAGATTCAAAATGTTCTTTTCTTTGATCAAAGAAGTTTTTGCGAAGAGTATTGAATTCTTCCCATAAAGCATCATCTTTTTCACGACCAGCATGGCCTGCTTTTTTCCACTCTTCCATGAGATCGTTCATCTTTGTGCTAGTTGTTTTCCAATCTTTGATATTATTCATTGCTTCTTTTGCCTTCGCAATTAATTCTTCTTTTACTTGGGCAGCATTTGCACGATTCGTATCTAGATTTTTGAAATGTTCTCTACGCTTTTCTTCAAAGCCTCTACGAATAGAAGAGAATTGTTTCCAAAGTTCATTTTCTTGATCACCAGCATTACCGATATCATTCCAAACATCATGTAATTCTTCAAAGATTTCTTTTGTTTGTTTCCAGTTTGTAGATGCAGCTAATTCTTCTGCTTCTTTCAATAATTCTTTCTTTTGTTCTACACGTTCATTGATTCGATTTACTTTACCTTCAAAGCGTTCTTTTGCACGTGCAATACGATCTTTGAACTCTTCTTCTTTGCTAGTGTTCCAATCTTTTAATCCATTATATTTTTCTACTAAGTTGTTAAACTCTTCTTGCTTAGAAGTGTTTCCCTCATTAGCGATTGTATCGATTTGTTTACATAGATCCATCTTTTCTTTGATAAGATCAATCATCACATCAAAAGCTTGTTCTTTTTCTTCTGTCCCATATTCTATAGCGCCACCATCACAAGAAGGATGTTGCCAAATAAGCATTTGTGTTTGCCCATTCGATTCAATTCCATACCATCTTCCACAGCCATTTTCGCCTACTGCTTTTGCTTGGACTGGATTCCCTTCTGCATCTTGTGCACCATAAAGAACTTCGATAACCTTTCCATCAAAAGTTTTATGTTGCTTCACAGTTACTCTTGCATACTTTTCATCAAAACCTTTTAATGTCTTATACTCCATAAACGTAATTACCCCTACTTATAATACTTTATCATAAAATCGCATATACAGCATATTTTCATTATGTTTTTTTATTATCTTTTCTATGTGATAATAGGTACAAGAAAACAAGAGGTGAATTATGTATTTTCCTGAATTTTTACAAAATGGAGATGTCATTGGTGTATGTGCACCAAGTGCAGGTGTAGGTAGAAAATTAGAGTTATACCAAACATCTATTGACACACTAATCTCGCTTGGATATTGTGTGCAAGAAACAGATTCTGTCAGAAACAACAATATACGTAGTAATGACGCAAAAATACGCGCAAAAGAGCTAAATGTATTATTCCAAGACAAGGATGTGAAATTTGTAATGGCTGCAGCTGGCGGAGATTTCCTATTTGAATGTTTGCCATATGTTGATTGGAATATTTTAAAAAAGAACCCAAAGTGGCTTATGGGAGCATCTGACCCAACAAGTTTATTATTTACTTATACAACGAAATATGATGTCGCAACATTCTATGGCTGTAATGCTGGTAGTTATGACGCAAGACCTTTGTATAAATATTTAAAGAATAATCTCGAAATGATTTCTGGCAATCTTATCGAACAAAAGTCATTTTCAAAATGCATGAAAGAACCAGCATTTATGGTTGATGAAATCAAAATGAATTCCAAAGTATACTGGAAATCCAATAAAGATTCATTCACCAAAACTGGTCGTTGTATTGGTGGTTGTATAGATGTATTAAAAGATATTATCGGTACAGAATATGACAACACCAAGCAATTCATTAAAAAATATAAAGACGATGGAATCATCTGGTACTTTGATAACTTCTCTATGAGTGCTGAGAATTT
>CACXEN010000008.1 GCA_902766675.1 uncultured Erysipelotrichaceae bacterium | reverse complement strand
TGTAACTTCATATGCAGATATTGCGCCATCTTTTACAGTGATTTTTGCTTCATTGAATCCTGCAAAGCCTTTTGCTTTACATGCATATACACCATCACCTTCATCTGTGCATTCTACTTTTAATTTAGAATAGTCACCATCTTTTAATGCGACAGCTTCACTTGAAGTTTCTTCATTGCTAGCTGGTTTTACTTCAGGTGTTTTAGCTTCTACAGTTGCACCGATTAATATTGCAACAGCAGAGATAACAGCTGATGTAATTAAAACCTTATTGCGAATTAGACCAGCATTCTTAATTTGGTTACCATCCACAAGTTTATCAATTGCTGGTGTTAACATATTCATCAATAGAATTGAGAATAATACACCATCAGGTAAATTTGCTTTCCAACGTAAGATTAATGTTAATGCTGCACATCCAACAGCGAATATAATTCTTCCTGGAATTGTAATAGGTGTCGTTACTGGATCTGTCATCATAAATACACATCCGAATAATGCACCACCACCTAGCATATTGAATAATGCATATTGGAAGCCTGATCCATGGAAGAAGCCAACAATCAAACTTAATACAAATACACAGATTAGATATGTAACTGATAGATGCCAGTCAATATCTTTTCTAACTAACATGAATATTCCACAAAGTAGAATAACGATTGCGGCACTACCACCAATTACACTTGGATAATTACCCAACAACATATTTGTGAATCCACCAAATTGATTGATGAAATCTCCAAATGCTGTATTGTCTATTACCCAACCATAACTATTTGCGACAGCCATTGGTGTTCCACCGGATAATGCATCATATACCTTACTTGTTACCTCTGGAGCTGTAGAAGAAGCAAATGCATTCATGATAATTGCTTCACCGAAAGCTGCAGGGTTGAAGATATTTTGACCAAAGCCGCCGAATACCAATTTACCAGCAATAATACAAATAACTGTAGCCACAATTAATGCATAATAACTAACATCAATTCTTGTAATTAAAGTTAAGATAATTGCTGTTACCCAACCATAAGAGTGTAGGATAGATTTCACTACATCTTCTGATTTTGTTAATTTGAAATAAATAAATTCTGTCACAAAAGCTGTTACTACTGAAGCTGCTGTCATACCAATTGCACGTAGTGCAATATCCATGCCATAAGCTTGTGCATAATACACAACAGCTGAAGCTAATACCACTAACAAACAGATTGTTAGATCGAGCATAATACCCGATGTTGTTTGTGTATTTCTATAGTTTGGAGACGGTTTAAATGTATACTTCATATTATTTCTTCGCCTCCTGTTCTCTCTTTTGCATTCTAGTACGTACGAAATTCTTAGCACGACGTACATTTTCTGTTACTTCAATCTTTGATGGACAAATCCATGTACACATACCACATTCGATACAATCCATAACAGAAAGTTTCATCAACTCTTCTTCATCGAAGATTGCAGCTGACATTTGAATACGTACTGGTTGTAATCCAGATGGGCATGTCTCAGTACATCTACCACATCGTAAGCATGCAACTTCAACATCGTTATTATTCTTTAATACTGTTAAACCATTATTTGGTGCGCTAATCACAAATTGGTCATTTGGAATTGCTTTACCCATCATTGGTCCACCAGCAATCAAGAAAACATCATCAACCCCATTCTTGAATCCACCAACAGCATCGATAATTTCACATGCTTTTGTGCCAATTGGTACATATACATTTTGTGGATTATTTAATGCATCACCACTTACAGTCACATATTTATGTGTAATACCTTTTCCATTTAATAGTGCATCACCTAATGCGATTGCAGTTGAAGCATTATTTACGATACAACCTGCTTCAATTGGTAGCTTGTCATATCTCTTCTTTGTTAGTTGATATACCAATGTACGTTCCCAACCCATAGGATATAGATCAGGTACTGTACGTATTTCAATTGGTGTTCCTTCAAATGCTTTTTGTAAAGCAGCGATTTGTTCAACTTTATCTTGCTTAATCGCAACACAACCCTTTTCTGCTTTACTTAATTTATAAAGAGCTAATGTTCCCTCTTTTAAGAGGTCCATATTCTCTTCAATGTTTTTATAATCGGCTGTTAAGAATGGTTCACATTCTACAGCGTTGATTATAAATAGTTTTACATTTTCAGGATTTGAATATTTTACGTAGGTTGGAAAGCCTGCGCCACCAAGTCCTATCATTCCTGAATTTTTAACAAATTCTAATAATTCTTCCCAACTAGCTTTTTCATAATCTAGTGGTGCAAAAGATTTTTCTTCTGTATGTTTGTGATCGTTTTGAATTTTCAAATGATCTGCTTGTGTCATGCTAGAAGTCATGAACTTTTCTATGCCTACTACAGTTCCAGAAACTGGTGAGAAAACCGGTACATAGAAATGATCATTTCTTTCCGCAATTTTTGTCCCAATACGAACTTCATCACCTACTTGGACAGTCGCAGTGATTGGCGCATTACCATTCACCAAAGGAATCCAAACATAATCCGGATCAATCGTCTTTAAAACTTCTCCGTGTTTTGTTAGATCCTTATGTCCATTTAGACGATGACTCATAGGCCCCGTTAAAATTGACATATGATTCTCCCCTCTTTCAACCTTAGAATTATAACATTTTTTAGTAATCGCTGCTCAAATCATGATATACTTCAATGGATATGAATTCATTAAAGTTAATACTATTAATAGCTCTTTTTCTATCGGGGCTTACTGCATGTGCAAATACCCCTGAAGAATCACCTACAGAAAAAGAATTAATTGAATATTCCGAGATGGCTATGGATGCAGGATTTGACACGATATATGCATATTCTGAATTCGGCTATGATAAAGCTGTATTAGAAGATCACTACACATTAGGTGTTAATATGTTTTCTTCTTACAACAAATTATTCGATATATATAACGATTATGAAGGTGTCGCAAATCTAAAAACAATTAATGATAATGCTGGTATTCAACCTGTTGAAGTAGACCAAGAAATTATAGATATGCTTCATCAAGCAAAGGAAATCTATGATATATCCAATGGTGCATTCGATATCACAATGGGTGCAGTATTAAAAATTTGGCATGAATATCGAGAAGCTGGTATTGCATTAAATGAAAAAGAAGAGTTAGCTCCTGTCCCATCACAAGAAGAATTAGATGCAGTTTCAATGTGTCGTGGTTGGGATAAAGTAGAAATAGACGATGAAAATAACACTGTTTATATTAATGATCCATGCGTTTCTTTAGATGTTGGTGGAATCGCAAAAGGTTATGCGGCTGAAAAGATTGCCCAAGCAATTGAAAAGAATGATGTCGTATATGGAAATATCAATGCCGGCAGAAACATTCGCACAATGAAAGTAAAACCAAACGATGTTCCATGGCGCATAGGAATTGTAAATCCAACAGGTGAAGGTTCTATCGTTGTTGTGGATTCGCACGAAGAATGTTCTTATGTCACTAGTGGAGATTATGAAAGATTCTATGTTGGTGAAGATGGATATCGATACCATCATATTGTTAGTAGCGAAACACTAAAACCTGAAAATCTATATCGTAGTGTTTCTATTGTCACTTTAGATTCCGGTGCTGCAGATGCATTAAGCACCACTTTATTTTCAATATCAGTTGAAGAAGGAAAAAAGGTATTAGAGAAATATAAAGAAATAACAGGTCAAGACGCCAATGCCATTTGGATAATGGATAAAGATAAGTCACAAGGCCAAAAAGGAAAAGAAATTGATGATCTCTTGATTACATACACCGATGCCATGGAGGATAGATTAATATGGGCTCATTATTAAACACTTTAATTACTGTGTTTCCACATGCACACCATGAAGGTAGCGTATTTACAGATATTCTATTAGATACTGTAATGGACACATTAAAGATTATCCCATTTTTATTGCTTACCTATTTATTCATAGAATGGATTGAATCACAAACTGATAAAAAGTTTGAAGCACAACTACAAAAACAAGATAAATTATCTGTACTATATGGAAGCGTTTTAGGTTTATTCCCATCCTGTGGCTTTTCCAATGCCGCAAGTAGTTTATATGCGACAGGTGTCATTAGTGCTGGTGTTTTAGCTGCAGTATTTTTGAGCACAAGTGATGAGATGCTTGCGATTATGATTTCAAAAGGTGCTAGCTTTTCTTTATATGCCCCTATTCTTCTTGTGAAACTAATTGTAAGTTTAATAGCTGGTTATCTATTACATTTTGTGGTAAAGAAAAAAGATATCGCAATTGAAGAATTCTGTGAACGTGAGCATGATGATCATCAACATGGAATTCTATATTCTGCTGGTTTACATACAATTCAAGTAGTACTTTGGTTGTTTGTGATTACATTTATTCTAAATTATATTATTGAATCCATTGGCTTAGACACAATTCAAGCAATCGTAGCTAATAATCCTCGATTCTCTATATTTTTAGCCGCATTAGTTGGAATGATTCCAAGTTGTGGATCATCCATTGTATTAAGTACGATGTTTTATGAATCTGTAATTACCTTCCCTACTGTATGTGCTGGTCTTTTAGCAAATGCAGGTACAGGAATTATTGTATTATTCCGTGTGAATCCAAATTGGAAAGACAACCTTAAGATATTACTTTATATTCTTGTGGTGGCTATCATCAGTGGATTTGTATTACAACTATTCTTCTAATTGTCTACGTCCCTTCGATTGAGTCTGAAACGATTAGATATCTCTTGTTTGATTTCATTTCGATGAATTAAAACAATAGATAAAAGAATGATAAAACTAGCTAGTGAAAAAGCAACTGCAATCCAATTGATGTTTGGTAAATCACGAATTGTTGCAGGAAATGTGAGTATCGCAAATATCCCAAGTAGAACAACAGATAAAATATGTTGTTCTTTTTTACTATAGAAAACATAAAAGATAATAACCATGACTACAAGTGATCCAAATCCTACAATTGGCATTACTGTATCTGCCCAACCAGGTGCTAAAAAGTGATCAATTAACCATAATAAGATAAGTATTCTTAGAATAATACGACTTGCATGAGAGAATGCTGAAAACTCCACAAGTTTTAAAGAGAATATCGATCGATAAATCGCAAATAGTGACCACACCACAACAATACTCCACCACTTTCCTTTTACTACAATATTGACAATAACTGAAGTAATCGCAGCCACCAAAAAGATTATCGCCAACCATTTTCTAGTTGTTCGATAGATATAGGATTGTGTAGTTGGAATAGGATAAATAATTTTAGGATTCATATCGTGGACTCCCATATAAATCTATCGTAATGCCATCTTCCTTTAAAAGATTTAACATTTCTTCTTCAAATGTTGTATCTTGTGTGTTTTTCGCAATCATCAATCTTGATTTTCCTTCATAGGTCAATAATGTACAAAAGATGCGATTTGGACTATTTGGTACAACAACAAAATCAAAGTAATCGATATACTCTTTTATATTATCCCCTACCTCAATTATGCCTAAATTAGAAAACGTAGCCCCATAGATAGAATT
>CACXEN010000007.1 GCA_902766675.1 uncultured Erysipelotrichaceae bacterium | reverse complement strand
GGTACATAATCTGCAGGTAATGGATGAGATTTATTAACGAGAATCGTTACACTATCTAAATCAGTTAATTCAGTAGGTAAAGGTGTTGCGGTAGGTTCACTAGATGCTGTTTCACTAGGAGTTTCTTGTGGCTTTACAGCTGGTGGAAATGCACGTATGTATAACACAGCCAATAACGCAAAAGATGCCAACGTAATACAAAGTATTAATATGTTGGTTATAGTAAGATTCATCTTTTTTTGGTCTGTAGGATTTTTCTCTGGATTTGAATCACTTGTCACTTCTTGGACAACAGAATCTTGTGTTGAAACAGAATCATCCGCTGTTTCTTCAACAATAGGTTCTTGTGCAGTGACTTCTTCTACAGATTTGTTTTCTTCACTCATAGTGATATTATTTTAGCACATTATAAACTGATACAAAAATACACAGAACTTTGAAAGCTCTTGTATAATAAGTATATTGAATTGGAGATAGAGTGTATGAACTTCTTTAATATATTGCTATATATAATATTGATTATTGGCTTAATTAGAATTTTTTCAATGAGTGCTAGAAACACAAATACGAAAATAATTGTTAGTGCTGTACAAAAAGTATTTGATAAAGATGAATTCTATTCTTATGTAGATACACAATTAGCAAATATGAAAAGCGAAGAGTTTCGCAATAAAATGTTGGTAATTAAATTGTGGGGAGAAGTTTATCATAATGATTTTGATAAATATCCTGAAACACTACAAGAAATAGATGTAGGAAAAGTTCTGCAAGATGATAAAGGAAGAAGCACAATTACAGAAAATGAAGATGCTTTATTCTATTTATATTTAGCAATTCCAAATGCATTATATGGAAAAGATAGAGATGATCTAAGAAAACTATTAGCAGAAAAGATGCAACCATATCATGAACAATTAAAATCACATATGGCATGTGCACTCGGAAGTGCATGTAGTGACTATTATGAAAATACTAATAATAAAGGAAAAGAATTCTTTGAAAGAGTATTAGATGGGGATTATGAAGAATATGACTATTCTAAACAACTCATCAGTATGTATAAGAATATATGTAGCGCTATGTTATATGAAGAATATGCACAAACAAATGATCAAAGACTAGAAGAAGCTAAGTCAATGATAGAATACTTCAGAGGTATGGGTGCAGGAGAGCGCTGGTATATCGCAAAAGATAAACAACTGAAAGACTTAGACTTTGATGATGATAAAGAAGTCATTGAAGAAACAACAGAAGAAAATAGTGAAGAGAAATGAAATTAATTGTAGGTTTAGGAAATCCAGGGAAAGAATATAAGAATACAAGACACAACAGTGGATATATGGCAATGGAAAGAATTGCGGATACACTTGGTGTGTCTTTAATCACGCAAAAATGGAATTCTTTATTAACCAATGCAATGATTGACAATGAAAAAGTAATATTGGTTAAACCACTTACATATATGAATGATTCCGGAAGTGCAGTAGCTCAAATTGCGTCATATTATCAAATTGAAGAGGAAGATATATTGATCATTCATGATGATATGGATTTACCAACTGGTGCATTACGCATTCGTCCAAATGGATCAAGTGGTGGTCAAAAAGGAATGGAATCTATTATTAAAGCTTTAGGTACGAATAAAATAGCACGCATTCGTGTTGGTGTAGGACATAGTGAAAAAGGGAATCATGCAGTTGTGCCTGATTGGGTTTTATCACCAGTACCAAAAGCAGAAAAAGAAAAGTTTGAACATGCAATCGATTTCGCAGCCAAAGCAGCTATTGCTTGGGTTAGTGAAGATATGAATATAGTGATGTCAAAATATAACATTCGAATCAGTGAGGAAGAAAGGAAGAGTGAACAAGGAAATTGATTCTCAAATGCCAAAGTGGCTATTTGAGCAACTACAAGATAACCAAGCAGTTTTAAATTTAGACAAAGAAAATAAAGATTTACCTTTAACTTCATTAATAGAAGAAGCGTTAATTATTGCGACTTCTTTTCTAAAAAAGAAACGTCCAATTCTTGTAGTAAAACATAACTTGTATCAAGCACAGCGCTTATATGATCGATTACTACCCCTGGTAGGAAAAAGCGAATGCGCTCTTTTTGGCGCGGACGAGTCGCTTAGAGTAGAGGCGATAGCGGCATCTCCAGAATTATCTGCGATGCAAGTAGAAACTCTTTCTTCGCTTTTAGAGAATCCAAATCAAATTGTTGTAACATGTACAGCCGCATATTTAAGATATTTACCTAAACCAAGTGACTTCAAAATGTGCAGTGTACATTTAAAAGTAGATGACACATATACAATAGATGAATTAAAACAACGACTAAGAGCTAGTGGTTACCAACAAACACCACATGTTGACTCACCACTAACCTTTGCTTCTAGAGGTGGAATCGTAGATGTATATTCCATCAATTATGAACATCCAATTCGTATAGAATTCTTTGATACTGTAATTGAATCCATTCGTTTTTTTGATGTTGTTTCACAAAAGACAATTGAGAAAATGAATGAAGTAAAGATAGTACCAGCATCACCAGTATTGTTTTCAAAAGACGAAATAGAAGAAATTATCAAAAAAGCACAAGAAATATTAGATGAAGAAAATGATGATGTATTACGCGAACAAATTGCGTTTGATTTAGAAGACATTGAAAATAATTTGTTTGAAAAAAGATTATATCCATATCGAGCATTATTAAAGGATGTATATGGGATTTGGGATTATATGCCAAATGCGCTAGTTATATATTCTGATAATGAAATGATAGAAGAATCTTATAAAAGTATGATGGAAGATACGATTGCATATATTCAAGAAATGCACCAAGAAAAGAAGCTTCTTCCAAAATATACAATGTGGCATGACTTCAATCGTTTAAAAGGAAAAGAAAAAAGAGTCCATTTCGAACCATTTGAAACAAACATCGCAAAAATAGAAGAAATCCATTTACCAAATGAACCATTACTAACACGTATTCAAATTGCGCAAAATGACAATAAAGCAGTTTTAGTAGCACAAGAAAAAGAATTAGAAAAAATCATTCATACATGTGTGGAAAATCAAATACCATATACATTGTTAAGTGAAGATAGTGATATTCATACAGGTATAAACATCTATATGGATGATTTCATGCAAGGTTTTTATATTGTCGAAAAGGATGTAAAAATCTATAGTGCATTAGAGCTCTTTGAAATTCATTATCATAAAGGAAGATATGAGAATAAATTCCAAAGTGCAGAAGTGATTCGTGATTATGAAGATCTAATACCAGGGGATTATGTAGTACACGCACAACATGGTGTAGGTCAATATATCGGTATCGAAACAAGAGATATCAATAATTCAAAAAGAGACTTTTTAAAAATTGTATATAGAGGAAATGCGGAATTATTGGTTCCTTTAGAACAATTTAGATTAGTTAGAAAATTCGTATCTAGAGAAGGAATCGTTCCAAGATTAAATAAATTAGGTACGAATGAATGGGAAAAGACAAAGAAACGCATTCAAGAAAACGTAGAAGATATTGCGGAAAGATTACTCAATTTATATTCTGCTAGAGAAAACAATATAGGCTTTGCGTTTTCGAAAGATACAGAATTAACAAAGAAATTCGAATCTAATTTCTTACATCATTTAACGGATGATCAAAGTAAAGCAGTAGAAGATATCAAAAAAGATATGGAAAGTGCTAAACCAATGGATCGCTTAGTTTGTGGTGATGTAGGTTTTGGAAAAACAGAAGTTGCGATAAGAGCATCTTTCAAAGCAGTTGCGGATGGTAAACAAGTTGCAGTATTATGTCCAACCACAATTTTATCTATGCAGCACTTTAAAACTTTCTGTCAAAGATATGAGGGATTCCCAGTTACGATTGAAGTATTGAATCGCTTTATTTCAACAACGAAACAAAAAGAAATTCTTCAAAAATTAAAAGATGGAAAAATCGATATACTGATTGGAACACATCGTATTCTTTCGAAAGATATCGCATATAACGATTTGGGACTTTTAATTGTGGATGAAGAACAAAGATTTGGTGTAGAACATAAAGAAAAAATCAAAGAAATGAAAAATACAATTGATGTATTATCACTAAGCGCAACACCAATTCCTAGAACTCTACAAATGTCACTAGTGGGAATACGTTCATTATCACAATTAGACACACCACCACTTAATCGATATAGTGTACAAACATATGTGGTTGAGAAGAATGAACATTTGATTGTAAATGCAATCCAAAAAGAATTAGCTAGAGATGGCCAAGTATTCTATTTATATAACAACATTGATGAAATATATACAGTCGCAAGAAAACTACAACATGCTTTGCCGGATGCGAAAATAGGTATTGTGCATGGACAAATGAGTAGAGATGATATTGAAGATATCATGATCCATTTTAATGAACACAAATTAGATATATTAGTATGTACAACAATTGTGGAAAATGGAATTGATATCCCAAATGCGAATACGATATTAATTGATAATGCACAAAACTTTGGACTTGCACAAATTTACCAAATCAAAGGAAGAGTAGGAAGAAGTGATAGAGTTGCATATGCATATTTATTAATTCCACCACGTAAACAATTAAGTGAAGTCGCACAAAAAAGATTACAAGCAGTAAAAGAATTTGCGAAACTTGGGTCTGGTTATAAAATTGCAATGCGAGATCTAACAATCCGTGGAGCAGGGGACTTATTAGGACCTGAACAATCTGGCTTTATCGATACAGTAGGAATTGATATGTATATTGAAATGTTAGAAGAAGCAATCGCAATCAAAAAAGGTGAAGCGGTTGTGGAAAAAGAAGAAAAGGAACATATCAATTTAAAAGATTCTGGATATATACCAGAAGAATTTGCGCCAAATGACTTTGATAAGATTAGTATGTACCAAAAAATTGATGAAATTGATACATTAGATGATTTAGAAATATATAAAGAAGAAGTGATTGATCAATTTGGTAAATTACCAATTGAGGTAAATACAGTATTTTTAAAGAAAGCATTGGATTTAAAAGTAGAAGAGGATCATGTACAAAGTTATAAAGAGATTAGAAATAATTGTGAATTAACTTTTACAGAAGAATTCTCACAAACAGTGGATGGTGTAAAACTATTTGAAGACTTATCTAAATTATCAAAAGATATATCCATCAAATATAAAAACAACAAGATAACTATTGTTATCCCAAGCAATAAAAATATGTTGTATTTAGCTATTCAATCCATTGACATTATGAAGGAGGCAGTACGCGATGAGAGTCGATAAATATTTAAAAGTATCTAGAATCTTAAAACGTAGAACAATATCAAAAGAACTAGCAGAAAACCAAAGAATTGAAATAAACGGAAGAGTTGTAAAGCCATCCCATGATGTAAATGTAGGGGATACAATTGCGATTACTTTTGGGAATAGAAAACTAGAAATTAGGGTACTATCAATCCAAGAAGTAAAGAAGAAACAAGAAGCTTCTGATATGTATGAAATTGTGTCAGAAACAAGGCTTGAAAGTGATGTAATTCAGTGATATAAAAAGTATGCAGGAAGTAAAAATGGCAGAAATTAAAAAAGTAACGAAAAAGAAAAGAGGAAAAAAATTAACACCAATCACAAAACTATTATGTTTACTTGTGATTGCTTTTTCTGGATATCTTCTATATTCCGTAGGCAATGAAATAGCTACAACAATACAACTGCAAAAAGAACTTTCAGAAGTAAAAGAAAAATTACAAGAAGTACAAGATGAAAATAATTTCTTAAATAATGAAAAAGCAAAATTAAAAGATCCAGATTATATAGAGAATTATGCTAGAGGTAACTACATGTTATCGAAAGAAGGCGAACAAATATTCTACCTTCCAGCAGACACAAATGATACACAAGAATAAAACGCAGATTACTGCGTTTTTTATTTCAATAATGGATCTGGAAGAATATAGGAGTTAAAGATGCGACTTAGGCGTAAGCCTATATCACTAATAGCTTCTTTCCCATCGGTTCCTTTTCTTATAATGACAGATCGATATTCTAAGACGAAATCATCAAATTTATCTTCAGGTATTTCAAATACTACGTTTTCTTTGGAATAAGAAACACGTACTACAAAGCGATCAATTGTATCGTAGTATTGTTTGAAAAAAGTAAACTCTTTTGTAGGCATTTCGATACTTATCATACTTAAATTATAGCAATAAAAAAGTAACCTACAAAGTTACTTTTTACGATGATATATGACATTTATTCGCCAATAACAATATTATTCTTTTCTTCAAAATCAATTACTTTATGTCGAATAATATAATTGGCTAAAACATCTACCATGCTTGCTTGATACTCTTTAATTGTTGGCGCATCTTTTAACATGAAGAAGTTACCTCCTCCAGAAGCACGATAATTATTAATAACGAGATTAAATTCATCATCATCTTTTATCGCTACACCATTTCTAGTAAGTGATGTAAGACGACTACCAATTGGTTTAGAAATCGAAGCACTATATTCTATGCCATCTAGCATGTCATAGTTATGGTGCTGCGGATTTGGGAAATCATAAAATGGACTGATATGAATCTTGCCATCTTCTATTGCCCAAAACTCTAAATCTTTTTCTAAATATTCACGTAGTATTTTACCTGTAACTCTTTTTACTACAAGAGTATTTGGGAAAGGATATGTACTAACAAGATTACGCATAGTAATTTCTTTATTGAAACCAGTGGCACGTAAAAATAATGCAGATGCAGATATATCAGCACCAGTTTCTTCTAATTGAACTTTATTTAAGAAAGTTAATAATTGGTGTTTATGTAGGCGTGCATCATTTTCATCATCAATATGCAAATTAATATTCGTTGTGCCTAATGTTGTATCTAACCAGCTTTGGCATTCATCTTCTTCATCTTGGACAAGATCTAAAATATTTTTATCAGGCTTGCTATCGGCAGGAAGTATTTGTGGAGTAATGGAATTCGTTGTTGTATCGATATCTACACAAGATAAATATTGGCCGTTAGATTCAGGTTCCGTATAGATAGTATTTTTTAAAGTACCACAATAAGCACGATGTTGATGTCCAGCAAGGATTACATCAATACCTTCAATTTCTTGAATCATGTGATAGCCTTGGTTTTCACCTGTATAATCTTCTGTTAATTCTCCAGTTTCTGGGTTTTGTTCGAAACCACCATGATATACACAAATGATATAATCCACATTTTCATTGTCCTTTATTGTTTGCACTATTTTCTTTGCGCTTTCTAAACAATCAAGGAATTGCATGCCTTCAATATTATTTGGCTTTTCCCATTTCGGAATGAAATGTGTTGCCAAACCAAAAATAGCTAACTTCTTTCCTGCTGCTTCATGAATGACATATTGTGGGCCTAAAGACTCACCATTTTTAAGAATCACATTTGAAGTAATACATGGGCAATTTAAATAATTTAGATGAGTATAAAGAGCATCCATTCCATAGTTAAAATCATGATTACCAACATTTACATAATCATATTCAATTTCTCTCATTACTTTTGTGATAGGACATACAGCTTCTGGTTTTTTTAAATAATGATAAAAGGTAAGTGGAGAGCCTTCGATTGTGTCTCCATTATCAATAACGATTGTATTTTCATCACGTAATGTATCAATCATTGTTTTAATACGTGCTAAACCAAGTGGAGCTGATTCATTTGCGATATATGTATAAGGATAAATATATCCATGTAAGTCAGATGTAGATAATATTCTAATTCGATTACTCATTGATGCCTCCTGTTGCTACTTTATTATTTTAACAGGCAAATTTGATAATGTGATAGAATACTTGAGGATGATAGGAGCAATATATGCATAATAATAAATTTCGAGATTTCATAAACTTTAGAGATTTCGGCGGATATAAAACAAAAGATGGAAGAGTAATAAAATCAGGTTTGGTATTTCGTAGTGCTTCACCTGGCTTTATGAATGAAGAAGAATTCCAAGAGTTAAAAAATATGAACTTTTATACTATTTTTGATTTACGCAGTGAATCAGAAATTAAAATTCATCCATATCCTGATATTGAAGGCACAATAAAACTACAAAATAGTGGTGTGGTTTCAAAAAATGGAGAAAGTATAGATTTTTCACCAGCTGGGATGCGAAGAACAGGATCGGCAGGTTATGAACAACTTCGTAAATTGCAAGGCTACTATGAAGATATCGCTTTCGGAAATCATTCTTTTAAAGTGATGTTTCAAGAATTACTACAAGATCATGTACCAATTTTGATACATTGTGCAGCTGGTAAGGATAGAACTGGTTTAGCATCAATATTATTCTTATTGGCTTTAGGTGTGGATGAAGAAACTGCTAGATATGACTATCTTTTAAGCAATAAATATCGTAAAGAAATATTAGATGAAACATTATGTAATATAGATAAAGAAAAAACACCAGAACTATATGAGTTGATGTTAATGTTCGATGGTGTTTCAGAAAATACATTTAATACAGTCATTGAATCTATTCATGCGCATTATCCAACAATCGAAGAATTCTTCGAAAAAGAATATGACTTAGATGAGCTAGCACTAGAAACATTGCGCAATAAATATTTGGAAAATAAAGAGTAAAGACAGAAATTATTCTGCTTTTGGAAGTGTCTTTATAATATTAGGAATGATAGTATCACTAGCGTTAAACAATGTGACATAACCACCTAAAGAATCTGCTTTAATTCTTAAAGTAGCGGCACAAGAATTAACGAAAATATAGCCTTTCCCTTTTGAATTCTTCGCTTCTTGAATTAGATTTGCGCCAGCTGAATTACCATCAAATGCGATAAGAGTAAATGGACGTCTTTCAAAAATTTCATAGTTAAAACTCTTATATAATCCCATTGGATTAGCTTCAACAGAGACACGGATAGATACGTGACTCTTTTTTAATTTATTCAATTCATTCTTTGTGATAGTTAATGGCACAATCGCAAATATCTTGAAACCTTTTGTGTTATTTTCCACAAGATATTTTTCATATGCATTTAAAGAATGACCAATGACGAAGAAAACTTCTTTTGGGCTTAAAGCTTTCATCAATTCATCGATGAGTTTTAAATATTCTTTTTTCGTTTTAGTATGATGCGCATTATTGTTAAAACTTCCACCGGCGATAATGATTGGATATTTATTCCAAGGTAATTCTTCAATTTGTTGGATGAGTTCAATATTTGCGTCATACTGTTTTCCTTTTTTAATTACATATTTTTTAGATCTAGTATTCTTTGTCATACGAGATAATAAGAAATCATCTAAATCCATATCTTTTTGCAAGGTAGTAAATTTCTTGAATTTTTGTTTGAAAAACTTTAATGATCTTTCATGTATGATTGTTTCAGTTTGTTTTAACTTCTGTAAATCAGAAGGGGATAGATTTAATAATTTTTCTAATGATAATTGTTCGTCAATTGTATTTGTGCCATATAGTGCACCACCATCTGTACCTTGTACGCAAAGTATATCTTCTTTTAGATATTGTTTTAATGGATGTGTTTCTAGATTGTTTAAATTATTTAAGCGTACATTTGATGTAATTTGGAATTCTAAAACAACATTATTTTCTTTTAAATCTTTTAATAATTGTTTACCTTTTTTGGATTTCAAATTTGCAGTATATAAACCATGGCCTAAACGAACCTTAGGCATTTTTTGGTTTTTCGCTAAAGAATCTTTGATAATTTGAATACTATTTGCGACATTATCTCTTAAGCTATCATTTTCACCAGCATGGATGCGAATCACAAAAGAAGGAACACTTCTTGAAATACTAACGAGCTCTTGTATAACAGGTTGTAGTTCAGAAATGTCATTGATTTCTTCACCAACGATATCACTACCTGCCACATATGGATCAATAGAAATAGCACGTAGTACATCTAAATTTTCTTTTAAATAGTCATCTGCTGTAATTTGGTCTTTTACAATCGTTAAAGGAATTCGACGTAGTGCAGCTAAGAAGCGTATAACAACACCAGTTTCTTTTGTGATATGTGGCATTATTTCATGCACTTCTTTTAACATCTTTACAGACTCATATTTTTTTACCAATGTTGTGTCAGAAATTTCCACATATTCAATTCCCTGGGCTTGATATGTACGAGCTATCCATAACAACTTATCTTGGAAAAGAGAATTGTCTTTGTAGTGAGGGTTTTCTTTATCCATTAGCATTTGTTGTAATGTATTGGATATATCTATATCTGGAATACGATCAATTTTATTTAATGAAATTTTCTTTTCACTACTAGTACCTTTGGTAAATACATAACGATACAAATATACTTTTTCTAAATTCGTAAAGACTGCTTGTCCATCTTTTAATATAGAAAGGGAAGCACGTATTTTTGCGATATTATAAGCTGCGTTATCAATGTTGTTTAATATTAAATCCGCAAAGTTAATATATGTATAGTCATCAATTCTTCTTTCTAAATATTTACCGGTTAAAGAAGAATCTTGGAATTGTGTTTTAACATGTTGTCTTTGTGTTGTTAGCTTTCTAGCTTGTTTTTTAGTAACTCTTAAATTGAGCTTCTTTATATAATATAAAGGATATCGAATTTGGTGCATGATTCCTAATGCGATTAAAGTATCTGGATGTAAATTGGCATTCATATGCGTATGTAAATCTGTTTTGAATTTATAATCATCTAATACGAATGTCTTAATGATTGTTTTGGATATATCTAAATGATAGTTTTTGGTTTGACTCATTAGTGTTTTAGAAATAGAAGGAATAGATGCTTTCATTTCAATCTTTCCATCTGGGAAAATATTAGCGACTTTAGTATTTCCTAGACGGAAAATAAATATCTTTTGATTATTTGCGTCTATATAACATGGCACAATTCCATCAATGATTTTTAAACCGGCATCATCGAAAGAAACAGGCAAATCACACAACTTCGCTAGATTGGTTATGAGATTGCCTGTTTTATGGTTTGGCGTTCTTAAAGTATATGCGAGCTTATCATTTTTATAATATAACTCAACAATAATATCCTTTTCTTTATCTAAGTAAAAATGTCCAAAATATTGCATAATTATCCTTGTTGTTTAGATTATAACAAATTATTAATTTTTTAAAGAATAAACATTTTTCTGTATAATGTGTATATGAATGAACAACAAAAACAAGCAGCCACAAATTCACAGGAAGATTTGTGGGAAAACTATTTCGAAGAAAGAAATGTAAAACAAGAAGAAAGCCCAAAAGCCTCTATTAGTTCAAGAGTTGAAAGAGATCTTTTGGAATATGAAAAAACAGAAAAGAGAAAGAATCGCTCTAAGAAAAGTGTAAGTATTGTTGTCTTAATTGGAATAGGATTATTCGTTGCGGCTATTTTCACAAGATTATTGATAAGTGCTCCAGTCGACTATGCGGAAGATATAATAGACGATTATGGGGAAGAAATAGTCGAAGTTGAAGATATAGATGATGGATATATGTATGAAGGGAATATGGATATTACTAGACCAGCATTTTATGTTGGCTCGAATGGATATGAACTTCCTGTTCCTTTAAAACAGTTCATTAGTAATGGATGGACGATGTCTAGCGAAAATGACACTGTTAAGAAAGATGAAATAAAAGAAGTAAGTCTTGAAATGGATGGATATTATAAATTAAAAGCATTTGTGACAGCAGTCAATGATGAAGAGTGCAAGATAGAAAATGCGACAGTGATAGGTGTAGAAATTCCAAGTGATACCTATGCGACATTACCTGGTGATATATATTCATTTGCGTCATCGTATTCTCTCGAACAAATATTTGCGGAAAATGGACTAGAGTGGACAAAAAATGGAAAAGGTACGGAATCCACTTATGTAATACAATCGGAAGTAGAAAATGATTCAGAATATAAGTACTGTACAATAACATTAAAAATGGAAGAAGACTTATTAGAAAATACAGTCATACAATTAAGTAAAACAAAATAAGAAAAAGAGCTAAGATAAGATCTTATCAATCTCATCAAATAGCTCTTTTTTATTTGTATAAGCATGAATGTGATAATGGGGATTTCCTTTAATCATAGAAGATAAATAGGTTTCATTGATTCGATAGAAAACATGTACTTCTTTATTTAAACTTTCTGCTAATCCTAATTCATATCCAACACCTAGAGAAGGAGTTGTGCATTCCGCAATCACAAGATCACTTTCTTTTAACCAAGCGGTATCTTGTGTATACACTGCACTATCTCTATCTACTGCGTCCTTGAATGGATCTTTGGAAAGATCTCCAATATGTTCTGTTAATACAATATCCGTTTTTTGGATATGTGTAATGATTTCTTGATACAAATCGGCATCTTGCCTGCCACCGCGAATTGCGCCACAAAAATATATTTTTCTCATGATGTCTCCAATCGTTTCTATTATATAGTGTATGATAATACTATGGATAAATTAAAGGAAAAGACGATAAAAAAAGAAGTCGTTTATGATGGACATATCATACAAGTAAGAAAAGACGAAGTAGAATTACATGATGGTAGTAAAGCTGATAGAGAGCTAGTAATTCATCCGGGTGGCGTTGGTATTGCGATAGAAGATGAAGAAGGTAAATTTTTTATGGTCAAACAATATAGATATGGCCAATCTAAAACAATGATAGAATTCCCAGCTGGAAAAAAAGAAAAAGGAGAAGAACCACTTACTACCGCAAAAAGAGAAACGGTGGAAGAAACAGGATATGAAGGAAAAGACTTTATATATTTAGGAAGTCTAGTTCCGACACCTGCATATGATACAGAAGTCATAGAATTGTATTATGCTAAACAAGGCGAATATAAAGGACAGCATTTAGATGATGATGAAGATTTAGAAGTCTTTAAAATGTCTTTGGAAGAAATTACAGAAAAGATTGTGAGTGGTGAAATACAAGATGCCAAAACAATCGCAATGACATTTTTAATACAGAAGTTTAAGGAGAAAGATAGACATGAATAAAAAGGCGATAGTAATTAAGGATTTATTAAAATTTAAATATCCAGAGAATTTGCAATATAGTCCAGATGGAAAATATTTAGCTTTCCAAGTAGCGCAAGCAAATGAAAAGAAGAATGATTATGAGCGCACTATTTGGCTAAGAAAAGACAATGACGCAAAACCATTTTCTGAAACAGGAAATGTTTCGTTAATCAATTGGGATGATAACGAAACGATGGTGATTACACGAAAAAAAGAAGATGATATCCCAGAAACAACAACACTATATAAATTAAATGTAAACGGTGGGGAAGCACAAAAGTGGATCACATTACCATTTGGTTTATCATCTATCAAAAAAGTGCAAGACAATCTTTATATTGCGATAGGAGGCATTGATGTAAATGATCCAGACGCATATAAGGATAGCGATGAAGTAAGAAAGAAAAAGATTGAAGAAAAGAAAAAAGATGCTGACTATACTATCGTTGATGAAGTTCCATATTGGTTTAATGGGGCAGGATATATTAACAAGCAACGTAATGCATTATTTGAATTGCGTATAAAAGAAGAAGTTGAAATCAAAAGAATTACACCAAAGAATTTTGACGTAGATGAATTTATCGTCGAAGGCAAAAAGGTGTATTACGTTGGCAACACAAAAGATAGAAGAATGCAAAAATACAACAAAGTATATGCATACAATACCCAAAGTAAAAAAGTAGAAGTGGTATATGGGAAAAGTGAATATTCATTCTATGGCTTGTTTGTATTAAAAGGACAATTATATGCACAAGCAAGTGACATGAAAGAATATGGTGTAAATGAAACCGCAAACTTTGTGAAGGTTGGAAAAAATACAGTTGAATTTGTATTAGATCCACATCGACAACTATTTAGCAGTATTGTAGGAGACACAATGCTTGGTGGTGGAAAAGGAGGAGTCGCAAAAGAAAATGCATTATATACTCTTGTGACAGATGAAGATCATATTGGCATTTGGAAATATGATACGAATTTCAAAAAGACAACAATCTATGATGAACTCGGAGCAGTTTTCTTCTTAGATGTATCGGATAAAAAAATCGCATTTGCGAAAGAAACGGAAAACAGCTTGGGTGAAATCTATGAAATGGATTTAAATGGAAAAAATATCAAAAAGATCACAAATCTAAATGGTGATGTATTAAAGGATAAATATATTGCGAAACCAAAAACAATCCATTACACATCTGGAAAAGAAAAACTACATGGATGGGTATTATTACCTGATAACTTTAATCCAAAGAAAAAATATCCAGCTATTTTAGATGTACATGGTGGACCTAGATGTGTGTATGGAACAGAATTCTTCCACGAAATGCAGGTATGGGCATCTAAAGGATATGTTGTGATGTTCACAAATATACGAGGTTCTGATGGAAGAGATGATGAATTTGCGGATATTCGTGGAAAATATGGTGAAGTAGATTTTGAAAACTTGATGGACTTCACAGATGCAGTATTAGAAAAATATCCAAATATTAATAAGAAGAAACTTTGCGAAACAGGTGGTAGTTATGGTGGATTCATGACAAACTGGATTATCACCCATACAAATCGTTTCTGTTGTGCTGCTAGTCAAAGATCGATTTCTAACTGGATATCGATGAGCTTCTTGAGTGATATAGGATTATACTTTGGACCAGATCAATGTGGAGCAGATGGTTTATTTGGGGATAAGAATATAGAAAAGCTTTGGAAACATTCTCCTTTAAAATATGCAAAAGGTGTAAAAACACCAACACTATTTATTCATAGTGATGAAGACTATCGTTGTCCACTGCCAGAGGGAATGCAGATGATGCAAGCACTTGCGATTCAAAATGTAGAAACAAGACTTGTTGTATTCCATGGAGAAAACCATGAATTATCTAGAAGTGGTAAACCACTACATAGAATTAAACGTTTAGAAGAAATAACAAATTGGTTTGATGAACATACGAAATAATGGGATGAAGATATAGCAAATGCTATATCTTTTTTCAAAAAACGAAAATTAATGATACTTAATCTGAACTTGTAAGATAAAAGTAGACTTCAGATTAAGTCTTCATGACTTTTTAGAACTGTCTACTTTTCGTTGATAAGTTCAACTTAATCTATGCTATTATTTTGATGAAAGGGGAACCATCAATGAAAAAAGGCAAATTATTCAAGGGATTTTTAGCAATAGTTTTACCTGTTTTTTTATTGGCTTCTCAAATAAATGGTGTTTATGCTACAGAAAAAGCTAACACTGAAGGAGCATCAGAAACTGAACAAAAAAATGCAGAATCTCTATCACGCGAACAAGAAGGAATACAAATTCCAAAAGAAAATGATATTCCTGATAATGAGGAGGAAACAATCATACAACCTGAGAATCAAGGGTCTTTTAAGGCTGCAGGTGATGGTGATACAAGAGACGATTGGCTACATTATTCAATCGACTTGAAATGGAAGATTGCAGATCCTGCTCAAAAGTATAATCAAAAGATTATTAACACAAATCCTGGAGATTATTTATATCCAACGTATATGTTGACGATACAGACATCATCTGTAATATATGATCCAGGAAAAATGGAGATTCGTCTTCCGCTAACTCTATTTCAAAAAAGAGTGGGTGAAAAGAATCGTTATGGTGAAGATTTTTCTTATGAAGAAACGGGTCCAGCTATATTGCCGAATGATATAGCTGTACCAAAAGCTCCGGAAACGAGTGATAGTAGTCCATTCAATTATTATATAGATGAAGAAAATGATGAATTGGTATTCATAAATTATAAAGAATTATCAGCAGGTACTAATTCAACGATTGAAGTGCAATATGGTGTTAATCCAAATGTTGTAGTAGACCTATCTAAAGCAAGTATTCAAGCAAAAGCGAAAGCAACGCCAAGAGATGAAGAAACAGGTTCTTATCCAGAAGAAGAAAAAGTATCTAATACGATAACGTATCAAGTGGATACTGGATTTTATTCTTGTGATGAACCAAGTGGTGATATTCCGATTTTTAAACAATTACAAAAAATAGATGGCTATAGATATTACTTTGTTCACTGGGGAACTAGAGTAAATGGTAGCCAACCATTTGATGCTGATTATTCGTTTGATTTCCTTGGGACTGGTGGAGAAATTGTTGGTTTTGAAGAACAATATTTAGCACGTGAACCAATGAGTGAAGAAGAATTTATCAGTCAAACACACAGAAGATCTTATGGTTCGCAGGAAGGTAGTATTAGTGGCGAACAATGGCCTGATGATGGTCGAGATTTAGACTTCTATGTGCGATATCCTGATTCTGATGAACAACAGATTGAGGATAAATTGAAAATTACACTCAATGCAGTTGGTGCTGATGAAGATGACCACTTACCACCGAATGATATGAATGATATGGTCTCTATTACCAGAACATTTAGGAATACTTGGGTTAATTATCCACCAAAACCAATTGGTATTTGGTTAAAAGGACCTCATGTGGACAATGGAGATTCTTGGCAAGGTCAAGAGAGAAATAGAGCAGAATTCTTATTCCAAGAATGTCAATTGAGTACTAATGCTGAATCAAATCATTTTGGTTATACTGGTGCTGCTTATTTCTTTATTGGTGTTGCGAGTGATACAACAGTTGATTTTAATACACCAACAGGAAATATTGTGATTACTGATACTGGACTTGACCCAGTAGGAGAAGCACAAGATTTAGAGTATGAGATTTCAAGTTTGAATGTTCCTATTGTGGATTATGAATTAGGTCTTGTTGCTAGATATGATGAAGAAACACAACAAATCATAGATTACAACGATAACTCATGGTTTGAATCAATTCGTATAGAAGGCACAACAGATGGAAATACTTGGGATGTTATATATGAAGGTGAAGGATATGAAGAATATGTACGTGGTTATCCTTCCAGAAGAATGCCATATTGGGTAGGAAAAGGCTATAAACAAGCCCGTGTAACAATTATTGGTGTTAAAGATAATACAGTATTTAAAACAACAGATGATGATGGAACATCACTTGTTGATATATGGATGCATGGTACAGATTATTCATCTGAATATTTAAAAAGACAACAATTAGATCAATATATTAACTGGATGAATCTAGAACTCGTAAACAACGATGAGACATCAGTATATACATTAGATGATTTTGCATATTTGACTCTCTTCCCGTTCCAATCGTATGGATCTTCAACACTGAATAAATTTGTGCGAAAACAGACAAATGATCCTGTGAATCATAGAGTTAATATTACATTCTCAGTATCCGGTGGTTATTTATATTGTTTTAAAGATTTAAAGTGGTACTCCACATCATTGAATTCTGAAGCGCAACAAATTGGTAGAGAACTTAAAAGAATGATGGATGAAAATCCAACGCTATTTGAGGGTGAACCGATTTTGGATGATGCAGAAAATGTAGTGACGTATGACTTATTACCGTTGGGCTATCGATTTGATGGCTTTGAAAGCTCTCCTTCATTTTTAATCGCAGGATATAATTATCGAAGTAGTTATACAACTGAAGTAATTGATAATTATAAAGGTACAGGAAGACAAATGGTCATTGTTACACAAAATGCGAAAGCAGCATTTGATTCCTACAAAAGATATCACACAGATGAATTGGTTGCGAATTTTAGAAGTGAAATGGTTATCAAAACTAGCATTGGTTGGGAAGATTTGGTTTTCTATCAAAATGAACATAATCTAGTTGCCCAACAAATTAGTAATAAAGATAAAATCTATGGTGCAAGTGCGGATGATGGAAAACCAACGGGTGCAGGGTTGAATCTAGATGTCTTCCATGATGTTTTAGATGAAAATAGTGAAGCAGCATTCAAAGATTTAAATGAAGATGGTAAAACCAATACAAAAAATACAAATTTTGCGACAGCAATGGTATCCCCAAATATTGCGCTAAGTGCTACAACTGGTATCACAAAACAAATTAAAGGTGATGGCGGTGTTTGGACAGACATTGATCATACGGATATCAACAGAAGATATCAATATAGAATACGTGTTTCAAATGGTGATGAAACAAATGTCAAAGATCTTATTGTGTATGACACATTAGAAGATGCTGCGAATACAGAATTACATTCTGGAGAAGTAACGTGGAAGGGAAGTTTCCATAGTGTAGATACATCTATGCTTACCCAACATGGTTATGCACCAGTTGTATATTATTCAACTGCAGATCGATCACAACTTGATTACAATATTGTGACTGGTAGAGAAGATGAAATATGGATAGATGATGAATCAATCTGGAGTACACAAATTCCAGATAATCCAGCAGATGTAACTGCGATTGCGGTAGATTGTAGGAAGATGAAAGATGGCAATGATGCAGTCTTAAAACAATACCAAGGTATTGAATTCATCATTAATATGACGGCACCTCCAGAATATCCAACATTAAAAAATCCAGATATGGTATATGCGATCAATCGACCTGCATATCATAGTTACCAATATGTAACATATCCATCTGAAGGAACTTATTACACAGACATTGGTAGAAGGGTGAAAATATATCTAGAACCTCGTGCAAAAATCACTGTAAGAAAACAATTTGTGAACCAACAAAACAATCCAACATTCACATTGACTGGTCCAAATGGGTATACAAAAACGTTCAACTATAGTGATATGAAAAATGGGGAATTGGTTATAGAAGATCTGAATCTAGGAACGTATACAATCAAGGAATCTTTCTATGATTATGGTAATGAATATACGATGAAACTAGATGGTGCTTCTAATATTCAAGTTACTGAAGATACCCTCAAAGAAATTAGTGGTGAAATCAAATTGGATTGGGATGAAGCTGAAGCGATTGTAACTTTTACAAATACGAGTAAGTATAAAAATCTTAATGGTTCAAAAGTTTGGGCAGAAAGAGAAGATATTACAAATGATAGATTCTTGATGGAAGACGAAGAACAAAACTATCCATCAAGTAGATTACCATTTGTGGTTATTGCGCGTAATAATGATAAGGTTGAAGGCACTGCTATAGTTAACCCAAATGATAGTGAATGGAGTATTAATCGACTTCCTGCATTTGATGAAAACGGAAATGAAATTGAATATACAATCGAAGAACAGCCGATATTATCTTGGAGTTATCAATACAACGAAAACTTTAATTTCGACAGTGATACTCTTTCCTTAGATTTGTATACTAAAAAAACAAACACATTAGATTACTTTGATGAATTAGAATTAATTCTAATGCGTATGAATTATGGTAGCGATCAATCAATATTAGAGGAAGTTGATAGAAAAACAGTAGACGCAAGTATATTTAAAGAGGGCGATGTTGAATTGTGGAAGGGTTTACCATTTGGTATGTATTGGATCTTTGTTGGAAAAGATAGTTTCAAATATGACATATCATATGATGATACCCAAATAACAAATACACGTCTAATGAAATTGGAAGCTAAGAAAGAATGGGATGCTTTAGAAGGTGTAGAAACACCTGAAGCTACTTTATATTTGGAAAAAACTGTAAATGGTAAAACAAGTGAAGTTGAAGGATCTGAAAAAGTAATCCCAGCTAACGCAACAAATGAAGAATTAACAATAATTTGGGAAGATTTACCAGAATATGAAGATGGTAATCCAGTCACTTACAAAGTTGCAGAGAGAGAATCAACTGCATATGAGCTAGTTTCAATAACTGGTGATGATGTAAGTGGATTCAAAATTGTGAATCGTATATTGATGGATGTTAATGGTGTTAAGAATTGGAAGGATAATGACAACAAAGAAGGCACTCGTCCAGATTCAATTGTTGTGAAACTATTAGAAGATGGAAAAGAAGTAAAAAAGATTACTGTTACAGAAAAAGATGAATGGAAATTCAGCTTTACAAATCTTCCAAAGTATAAAGATGGTAAAGAAATCAAATATACAATTGAAGAAGAAGCGGTAAAAGGTTATATAACTAATATTGAAGGTGATCAAGAAAAAGGATTTAGCATCAATAATGTAATTGAAGATAAACCAAATCCATCTCCAACTCCAACACCAGATGCTCCAAAAGTGCCAAATAAACCTAATACAGCAGACCATACAAATGTGCAGTTGTGGAATATCATATTCCTAGCAAGTGTAGGTATGCTATGTGTGCTACTAAAATATAGAAGAAAAATCAATTAGTAAAAATACCGATCTGAATGAAAGGATTGCATAACCAAGTTAGCAATCCTTTTCTTTATATAAAAAAATAAAAATATTTTGTAAGATGTAGTAAGAAGTTAACACTTATATAGTTGAAGGGGAATTATGGAAGACAAAAACATTATTGCGCTTTACTTC
>CACXEN010000006.1 GCA_902766675.1 uncultured Erysipelotrichaceae bacterium | reverse complement strand
TAATTCACATATGATTTACGTTCTACTTTTTCTTCATAATCGTATTCTATCAGTTAATTCTTGAAAAAAATAAGCAACATTGTGACTGTTGCTTATTTTCCTACTCTTAATCTGTTCAATGCTTTTTCTAATGCAATTTGTGCGCGTTTCATATCTAGATTTGGATCATCCAATACTGATAATCTATTTTCCGCTCTTTCTTTTGCGCCTTCAGCACGCTCAACATCGATTTCATTCTTATTCTCTATTGCGTCTGTAAGAATTTCAGCTTTGTTGTCTCGGAAATAGAAAAGTCCTCCAGCAACCGCATATACTTGGCGCTGCCCTTCCTCTTCCGTTTCCATTTTACCAATCTTTAACATCGTCACTAATGGCATATGGTTTTTTAGAATTCCACGTTGGCCTTCATTTGTTTCGATATTAATAATTGGTGTTTTAAATTCTTTGTAAACTCCTTCTGGAGTCACAATACGAACATCAATCATTTTAAGCTCTCCGCTTTTTTCACTACATCTTCAATTGTTCCAACAGACATAAATGCTGCTTCTGGAAGATCATCATATTTACCATCTAATACTTCTCTGAAGCTACGCACTGTATCTTCTAGTGGAACATAAATTCCAGGAAGGCCTGAGAATTGTTCTGCAACTGAGAATGGTTGAGATAAGAAGTTACGAATACGTCTTGCTCTATTTACGATTTTCTTATCATCTTCACCTAATTCTTCCATACCTAGAATAGCGATAATATCTTGTAATTCTCTATAACGTTGTAATATTTCTTGCACTTCACGTGCTACGTTATAGTGTTCTTCACCAATAACTAATGGATCTAACATACGGCTACTTGATCCAAGTGGATCAACTGCAGGATAAATACCTAAAGCCGCAATCGATCTATCTAATACTAGACGTGCGTCTAAGTGAGAGAATGTTGTTGCAGGAGCAGGGTCTGTTAAGTCATCTGCTGGCACATAGATTGCTTGCACTGATGTAACAGAACCTTGGTCTGTAGATGTAATTCTTTCTTGTAATTGTCCCATTTCTGTCGCAAGTGTTGGTTGATATCCAACCGCACTAGGCATACGACCAAGTAGAGCAGATACTTCTGATCCAGCTTGTGTGAAACGGAAAATGTTGTCGATAAATAATAATACGTCTTGGTGTTGTTCATCACGGAAATATTCCGCCATTGTTAATGCTGATAAAGCAACACGCATTCTAGCACCAGGAGATTCATTCATCTGTCCATATGTTAGTACAGTATTCTTTAATACCCCTGATTCTTTCATTTCGTTATACATGTCATTACCTTCACGTGTTCTTTCACCAACACCAGCAACGACAGAACGACCACCATGCTCAATCGCAATATTGTGGATTAATTCTTGCATTAATACGGTTTTACCAACACCAGCACCACCAAACAGACCGATCTTACCACCTTTAGAATAAGGACATAGTAAATCGATTACCTTAATACCTGTTTCTAAGATTTCAGATGATGTTTGTTGTTGGGCAAATGTAGGTGCACTACGGTGAATTGGCATATATTTCTTTGCATTTACTTCACCAAGTCCATCAATTGGTTGACCTAATACATTAAACATTCTTCCAAGTACTTCATCTCCTACTGGTACTTGAATTGGAGCTTTTGTATCAACACACTCCATACCGCGTACTAAACCATCCGTTGAGCTCATTGCGATACAACGAACAATATCGTCACCAATATGTTGTGCTACTTCCGCAATCATTGTGTTTTCATCATCCAGTTTTACTTCAATTGCGTTTTTGATAGAAGGTAAACTCTCAGGATCAAAACGAATATCTATAACTGGTCCAATAACTTGCACAATATTTCCAACTACACTCATACTCTACCTTCTTTCTATACGGCGTCTGAGCCGCCCACAATTTCTGTGATTTCTTGTGTGATGTTCGCTTGACGTATTTTATTATACTCAAGTAATAATTCTGCACTTAATTCATCTGCGTTATCTGTCGCTGTCTTCATCGCAACTCTTCTGCTTCCTTGCTCTGCTGTAGTAGATTCCATCCAATCGGAATATGCTACATCTTGTATCATCATTGGAATTAGTGAGTCTAGAATTGCTGTCGCACTTGGTTCAAACAATGTCTCGACATGTATATCATTTTCTTTTTCTTTTTTCTCACCTACATCCAATTCACAAGGTAACAGGATATCTGTTTCAGGTTTAAATGACATCGTATTTACGAATCTTGTGTAGAGAACTTTTAATTCATCTACTTCGTAATTCACAAATCGTCTTACACCTTCTTCAATCATTTGTTTTAATTCACTATATGTTAATCCATCAGAAGAGACAGGTGTATCGTTTAAGATATTGAACCCCTCTTCTTTTAATGTGCGATAGCTTGATGTTCCAACTACATACATTGGATCTTCTTTATTTAAAGTTTCCTTTGCATGCTTAATAATGTTGGCATTATATCCTCCACACAAACCTAAGTCGCTTGTAAAAACAATACTAATTGCTTTATTGCCATTAGCTTTTCTTACATATTTACTTTCTGCATCAGGATTATTTGAGACAATCTCTTCTACTGTATCTTGTAGGCGTTGAGAATATTCACGATTGGCTTCCATCTTATTTCTTTGACGGAATAGTTTTGCGTTCGCAATCATCTCCATTGCCTTAGTTATTTTACGAGTAGAATTGACTGACTTAATCCTTGTACGCAAAGCTTGCGAGGATTGTGGCATCTTACTTCACTCCTTTTAACATCACAAATTGTCCGCGGACATCTTCCATGCCCTCTTTTATCTTTTCTATCAATTCGTCATCCAATGCACCTTTTTCTTCAATCTCATCAATTACAGATTGATATTTTTGGTGGAATGTACGATGTAGAACTGTTTCAAAATGACTAATATCGTCAGTTTCAATTTCATCCATATATCCATTCTTAGCAGCGAACAATGACAATACTTGTTCACTCATTGTTAATGGTTGGTACTGTGGTTGTTTTAATAACTCTGTTAACATAGCACCATGATCTAGAATTCTTTTTGTTGCAGCATCTAAATCAGACCCAAATTGCGCAAATGACAACATCTCATGATATTGTGCTAAGTCTAGTTTTAATGAAGAAGAAACATTCTTCATTGCTTTTGTTTGTGCTGCTGAACCTACACGTGATACAGATAATCCTGAATCTACTGCTGGTCTAACACCTGCCGCAAATAAATCAGTTTGTAAGAATATCTGTCCATCTGTAATAGAAATTACATTTGTAGGAATATATGCAGAGATATCACCTGCTTGTGTTTCAATAATTGGTAATGCAGTTAGTGATCCTCCACCTAATTCATCAGAAAGTTTTGCAGCTCTTTCTAATAATCTTGAATGTAAATAGAATACGTCACCTGGATATGCTTCACGTCCTGGTGGTCTTCTTAATAATAATGACATGGTTCTATAAGCAACCGCATGTTTAGAAAGATCATCGTAAACAATTAATACGTCTTTTCCTTCTTCCATCCACTCTTCACCAATTGCACATCCTGCATATGGCGCAATGTATTGTAGTGGAGCAGATTCAGATGCGGAAGCATTAACGATAGTTGTATATTCCATCGCATCATTTTCTCTTAGTTTTTGAACCAAACGAGCAACTGTACTTTCTTTTTGTCCTATAGCGACATAAATACAATTTACGTTTTTGCCCTTTTGGTTAATGATTGCGTCAATCGCAATTGCAGTTTTACCTGTTTCTCTATCACCGATAATTAATTCACGTTGGCCCTTACCAATTGGAATCATTGTGTCGATAATTTTAAGACCGGTCATCAGAGGTTGATAAACCGAACGTCTTGTCATAACACCAGGTGCCACTCTTTCGATTGCACGTGTTTTTGTGTAATGGATGTCTCCTTTATTATCAATTGGTTGTCCTAATGCATTCACAACTCTTCCAAGCATTGCATCACCTACTGGAACTTCAACGATTTTTTCTGTACGACGAACTTCGTCACCTTCTTTAATCGTTGTATCATTTCCTAATAGAACGACACCAATGTGATCTTCTTCCAAGTTTAAAACCATTCCCATTACACCATTTGGGAATTCTAATAATTCAGAAGCCATTGCTTTTTCGATGCCTTGCACCATCGCAATACCATCACCAACAGAGATGACATAGCCAACATCGTCGGAACGAATCTTTTGGTCATAGTTTTTAATCTGTTCTTTAATCAGCGCGCTGATTTCTTCTGGTCTAATTTGTGTCATGCTAGGCCTCCTTTCAATAGAGCTTCTTTCATTTTTGCGATTTTATTTTTCACTGTCATATCAGTAACGTTATTTCCAACTGTTACCTTGATTCCAGCAATTAAATCTGGATCAATCTTATTTGCCAGAACAACTGATTTCTTTGTTTTCTTTTCAATTGCTTCTTTAATCTTTTGAATATCTTCATCACTTAATTTTCTTGCGGAATGTACTGTTGCATGTGTGATGCCTAAGTTCTCTTCAGCAAGTGTGATATATTCCTTTAATACATCTTTGAAATAATAGATTCTTCCTTTATCAATTAATATCTTGATTAATGAAACGACATCGTGATCTACCACATCTGAAAAGACATCTTCAATAAATGTTTTCTTTTCCTGCTTCGTTACTTTTACAGCGCGAAGAAATAATTCAACTTCTTCATGTTCCTCTAACACAGATAAAAGACTCTCAATCTGTTCCTTCTTTTCTTTAACAGATTGATTCTCTAATGCAAGTTCAAATAGACCTTGTCCATATCTCTGTGCTATTTCACTAATCATTTCCTGTCGCTTCCTTTACAAATGACTCAATTGCTTCTCTATCGAGATCTTCTGGACTCTTTTCTCCAATGAGTTTTCCTGCTGCAGAAAGAGCAACTTCAATCATTTCGCGTTGCATGTCTTTCGCCATTGCTTGTCTTTCTGCTTCAATTTGTTCTTGTGCTTTCTTCTTTGTGGCTGCTGCTTCTCTATCCGCTTTTTCTAATATGCTTGTCTTTTCATCTTTCGCTTGTTTTACTGCAACACTTACAATTTCTTCAGCTTTATCTGTAGCTTCCGATAATTCATTCAATGCCTTTTGGCGGTCGTTGAAAGCATCCTGTTTTGCTTTTTCGCTTGCGTCTAAATCTGACTGCATTTTTCCAGTTCTTGCATCTAGGAAATTTTTAACAGATTTCCACAAGAACTTTTTCGCAAGTAAAAACAGGACTAATGTGCTACAAAGCTGTACAAGCATTGTGAGCGGATTTGGAACTAGTTGCCCAATGATATCAACATCAATCATTGTCGATTACCAATCTTATAGATTTGGGAATACGAAAATCAGAAGAATGGCAACAAGCAGTCCATAAATCGCACAAGTTTCTGATAATGCAATACCTAAGATCATTGTGGAACGAATCTTAGATTCCGCTTCTGGATTCTTTCCAATTGCGTCACATGCGTGCGCTGCTACAGTACCTTCACCAAAACCAGTCATAAAGCCAGTTAATACGGCGATGCCTGCGCCAATTGCGATTAAACCTTTTTCCATACTGTTTCCTCCAAAGTTTATTTCTTAGCCTCTTCTGGCATATCATTGCCAATTAAGACCATCGTTAACGTAACAAATACTAATGTCTGAATAAATCCTGCAAACAAATCAAAATATGCATGCAAGATTGG
>CACXEN010000005.1 GCA_902766675.1 uncultured Erysipelotrichaceae bacterium | reverse complement strand
CCCTTTTCTAAACCGATGATACGATCGAACTCTTTATCTCTAGCAGACATGAAAATAACTGGTACTTCTGGCGCATATGCACGAATTTGTTCGATTAAATCAAAGCCACTTTTATTCCCTAACATGATATCTAATATCCACAATAAAATATCATCGTCATTTGTATGTTGGCTTGCTTCATCAAAAGTTAAATATGCCTTTACTACATACCCTTCTTTTTCTAAATATCTTTTTACTAATTCGTTTAAATCCTTTTCGTCTTCAACGATACCGATTACCTTTTTCATACTCTCATTTTATCACATTATCAAAAAAGAGATTCTATTAAGAGAATCTCTATTCTGCACCATATTTTTTACGTATGATATCTGCGACTGTATTTACTTCTTTTTCACAGATTTCATCCGTCTCTGCTTCTGCCATAACCCTTAAAAGTGGTTCTGTTCCACTAGGTCTTACAAGTAATCTACCATTTCCATCTAGGTTTTTATTTACTTGATCAATAGCAGCTTGCACTTCTGCATCTTCTAATACAGCATTTTTATCAGTTACTTTTACATTCACCAATAATTGAGGATATATTTTTAGACCTTCTTTTAATTCCATCAAACTCTTACCAGTTTCAATCATAACCTCAATAAGAGCCAATGCAGTGACTAAACCATCCCCTGTTGTTTCATGTCTTTTTAATATGATATGTCCACTTTGTTCACCACCAACAATATAGTCTTCTTGGCACATCATTTCATATACATATTTATCACCAACTTGTGTTTGTTTAACTGCAATACCTTCTTTTTCCAAAGCTTTAAATAAACCAAGGTTTGCCATAACAGTAGAAACAACTGTGTTATTTGTAAGAATTCCTTTATCACGATAATGCTTACCTAGGATATATAACATGAAGTCGCCATTCACAAGTTTGCCATCACTAGACACAAGAATTTGACGATCGGCATCTCCATCAAATGTTAATCCAATATCATAATCATGATTCTTCATGAATTCTTGGAATTTTTCTGGATGTGTTGAACCACAATCTGTATTGATATTTACACCATTTGGCTCATCATTGAATATTGTAGGTTCATTATGCAATAGATTAAATGCACGTTTCGCAGTATAAGATGCTGAACCATTTGCGCAATCCATCGCAATTTTCAAATTGGATAAATCACTTGGGAATTCTTTTACAACCCATTCAATATAATGATCTAAACCTTCTGTATAATTCACTACTTTTCCAACTTTATCATCAGACGCATATGTTAATTCACATTCGCCATCAATATAGCCTTCAATTAAATCTTCTATTTCTGATGGTAATTTAATTCCTTCTTTCGAGAAAACTTTTATACCATTATCATAATAAGGATTATGACTAGCACTAATCATTGCGCCGCAAATAAAATCTTCATTTACTGTTAAATAACATACAGCTGGTGTAGAACAATAACCAATTAGATATGCATCACAGCCTTGCGCTGCTATACCTGCAGCAAGCGCATTTTCAAGCATGTCACTGGAAAGACGTGTATCTTTTCCAATCACAATCTTATTCTTTCCTTCTTTGCTGTAATAATAGCCTAAGTATCTTCCTACTTTAAATGCTCTTTCCGCATCTAAATCAACATTCGCTTTACCACGAATACCATCTGTCCCAAAATACTTTGTCATATTAGTTATCTCCTGTCGTATCTTCTTCTGTATTCTCTGTTTCACCTAACACATTCAATGTATAGGTAGAGTCACCCAATTCATAATGTACCAAACCATTTGTTGGTTGATCCACAAATAATTGGAATTCTTGTAAACCTGGTTGTGCATCATTCATATCAATATAGACATTAATTGTGTCTGCACTAATATTTTCTAAACTCTTGGCAGTACCTTTTGCGACAACTGTTACAGTTGTAATATTGTCAGGTTGAGAAGCCTTATAGTTTTTGTTGTTATTGATATATTGAATTGGCACTTCTGTAATTGTTTTTGTTTCTAATTCACCTAATGCCACCATAACAGTTATTTGATTAATATTTGAACTATTTACACCTGTTGGAAGCACAATTGGTCTTAAGATCGTGGAATCTTTTGTGATTGTTGTCGCATTTAAAGTCACAATCACTTTATCAATTTCACGCAATACGCTATCTGCACCATAAATCGTTACAGTTTGTTGATCTGTTGTAATTTCAGAAATTGCTTTATTATCAGGTACTTCGCCACTAACTTGTACTTCAATTGGTACTGTTTTATTTGGTGAAGTAACCGGAACAGTTACATGAATTGTATTAGGTACGATATCTGCATTAACGACATTACCATGTGCGTCATAGGCAATTAATTGCGCATCTTGTTCAAATGTGTCCACTTGGCCAGATACATCAATCAATGCTTTAACAAACGCAATTGTATCTAATGTATCTTTTGATGCACGTACATTTACTTTTGTATATTCAAATTCAGGAATACCTGGACTATAGATACTTTCCATTTGATCTTTATGAATGAAGTCATAAGATAAATCAAATTGTGCAGTCGTTTTCTTTTTTAAAGTAATGATGCAATTGGATGGATTTACTACAACTTGTACACCATCCCCAAAGCCTTCACCTTTTAGTTTTACATCATGTGTACCTTCTGTTAAACCTTCCAAATCCGCAATTACATTTCCACCAGAAGACAATGCATTATTTACACTTGTTGCATCACCAGTCAGTACCACATCGACTTTTTCTGGAAGTCCTGTTAATTCAAATGTATCCGTATTATAACGACCTACAACTTCAATATCTTCAAATGTACGAGAATACTCTAAAGGTTTCGCAATTAGTGAAGTCATAGAGTTATAATTCACGACGAAATAAAGACCCATCGCAAGTAAAAGTGCAATTAGTTTTTCATGTTTCTTATTGAAAAGAATACGATCAATAAAGGAAGAAATGCCTCTTGCGATTTTTAATAATGAACCTTCAAATCTTTCATATGTTTTTTGAACACGTTTTGATTGTTCCGCAATACGATTCGCAAGCTCTGTTTTCGCTTCTACTTTTTTATCCATTTCTTGCGTTATTTGTTTTTTATTTTGGTCTGTCATTGTCCACCTCCTTTATGAGAGGTTTTTTTCTTTTCTTCTGGTAGTTGTTCAACCATTTCAAATTGTTCATCCAACTCACCATCAAAACCAACAACCTTTGATATATCAATCATGGATGTATCGAATTGTTTTTCTTCATCCGCTGATTTCTTTAACTTATTTCTTTGTTCATCACGAAGTGCTTGCACCTCTTCTGGTGTCAGCCTCTTTTTCGCTTCAGGAATTTGTCTTTTCTTTTGTTTTGGATAACTAGGTGTATGTACTTCTTTTTTGATTGGGAATTTGATTTCTGCATCCTTTGCGACTTGGTTCACCATTGAATGAGAAACTTGATTCTCGCCATTATCAATTGTAGGAGTATGTACTTCTTCTACTTCAATCTTTTCCTCTTCTTGTGTAGCATCTTGTTTCTTAAGTGCAAGTTTGCTTAATACTGTTTCTGGCTTTTCTTCTTCATTATCCTTAACAGTATTCACCTTTTCTTGTTTTACTGTTTTTACTTCAGTTGCATCCCCTACTACTGTACGCATTAAATAATCACGTAATTTTTGACGATCAACTGTAAATATTTGACCTTGTTCCGTAATAGATACTTCTCCTGTTTCTTCTGACACAATAATTGTTAAAGCATCTGTAATTTCACTGATACCAATAGCAGCGCGATGTCTTGCGCCATATCGAGATGGTAAATCCATATTGGTTGGTGGGAAATATGCACTAGCACAAGCAATCTTATCACCTTGAATGATAACTGCTCCATCATGTAGTGGTGTTGTTGTGACGAATAAAGATGTTAAAAGCTCTGCTGTTACATCTGAATTCATACGTGTACCAGTTTGAATATAATCCTCTAAGGAATGCGATTGTTCAATAGATATTAATGCGCCAGTATGGTCATTGCTCAATAACATAACAGAAGTCACAATGCTATCTACTAAGCGCTCTTTTTCATTACCTGTTAAAGTTGTAAGACGAGAGAATACATTCGATTTTCCCATTCTTTCCAACAATTGACGTATTTCTGGTTGGAATATAATAATGAATGCCAAAAATCCCCAGTTAATAAAGATATCCATTAAGAACTGGAGTGTCTTCAATTGGAAAAATTTAGCTAATCCATCAATTAAGATTAAGAAAATGATACCTTTAAAAATCTGGGATGTTCTAGAATTATTACGCACAATACGAATTGCATAATATATAACAAACCAAATAATTAATATATCGATAATCGCTGTGATAATTGCGCGAATATCATTTAATGTTAGCGATAAATTAAACGTTGACAATATATTCTCCTTTTCAACTAAATTATTATAACATGTTCAACACCCTTTGAAAAAACACCTTATGAATGGATGATACCTTTTCTATATTCTAATGGTGTTATCCCATATTCCCTCAAAAACAAACGATTGTAATAAGATTGTTCGGAAAAACTACATTGTGATGCAATACTGGCAATACTATCATTTGTATTTCTCAATAATTCTCTACTTCTTTCTAAACGATATAGATTGAGATAGCCAATTGGTGGTTGATTTGTATATTGCTTAAATAACTTGATGCACTGCGAGCGACTGACTCCTCCAGATGAGGCAATATCATCTAATGTGATTACATTCATATAATTCTCATGAATAAATGCATTCATCTTTTGTTGGATATATAAATTACTATCTACCTCTTGTTTTTCTACATCTTCGCCATGATATGCACGATATAATAACGCAAATACTTGATGGACTAATGCGACAACTTCTAATTCATAGCCCAATTCTTTCTTTTGCATGCAACTTTCAATTGCATCAATTTTCTCACTGAGCTTAGCGGCATTACTACCATCTCCAACAAATTGGATATGCGCAAACTCTTGATCCTCAATAATAGGTCGAATACAGTTCTCATATATGACTGGATTCTGTGTAAGCATATTATTTCCAATGATTAAAACTTTATGTTTGCTATCTTTATCATCGAAATCACATAAATAATGCAATTGTTTTTGATTGATAAAACAGATATCTCCCTTTTGTAATTCAAAACCATTTCCATCTACACAACAGCCAAATGTTCCCTTTTGAACGACGATAATTTCTACGCCATTATGCCAATGGGCATAATTTGCATGTGTATCTTTTGTATGTACATTTTCTTCTTCAATATATACAGGTATATCCATTTGATTGATTTCAGTATCTATCATGTTATTACCTCCTTTATCATTATATAACATAAAATATTCAAATTATATAATATTGTACTATTTTTATACCATATAATCCTATAATTAGAGATTTCTATAGAATATTATACTAATAGAAGTATAGATAATTATAGAAAAGGAGAAAAATATGACTGAATTAAACGAAAATGTAAACAAGATGCCTTTAATTGGCGATATGGCTCCAGCATTTACAGCTGTAACCACACAAGGAGAAATCAATTTCCCAGAAGACTATAAAGGAAAATGGGTAATTCTCTTCTCTCACCCTGCTGATTTCACACCAGTATGTACAACAGAATTTATGACATTTGGTTCTATGATGGATGAGTTTAAAGAAATGAATACGGAATTAGTTGGACTATCCGTGGATTCCCTTTATTCTCACATTGCATGGCTACGTAAGATTCAAGATATTGAATGGAAAGACCTAAAGAATATCGAAGTAAAATTCCCTTTAATTGAAGATATTCGTATGGAAGTAGCGAAGAAATACGGAATGATTCAACCAAGTTCTTCTAACACACAAGCTGTTCGTGCAGTATTCATCATTGATCCAGAAGGAAAGATTCGTACAATTCTTTATTACCCATTAAGTACTGGTAGAAACTTTGATGAAATCAAACGTATTGTACAAGCACTACAAACTGCTGATAAAGAAGCATGTGCAACGCCAGCAGATTGGAGACCAGGAGATGATGTCATCGTACCAACAGCTGGATCTTGCGGTGTCGCAAAAGAACGTATGGAAAATCAAAGTGAAGATCAATATTGCTTAGATTGGTTCTTATGCTTTAGAAAAGTGAAATAGGCAAATAAAAAATAGAAGGAACGATTAACTCGTTCCTTCTTCTTTTACTTCTTCTTGTGTGTCCTTGAAATTCATCTGTGCAGAATCATTCATAGCTTTTAATTGTTCTTGGGCTTCAGCAGCTTCTTTTTGAGATAACTCTGCTGCTGCTCTTGCTTTTTCAGCTTCCTTTTTTGCCAATTCTGTTTCTTCTTGCAATTTTTTATTTTGCTCAGCTTGTTCTTTTAATTTCACTTTTTCTTCAGCACGTTGGAT
>CACXEN010000004.1 GCA_902766675.1 uncultured Erysipelotrichaceae bacterium | reverse complement strand
TACAGGTCATGCTGTAATGCAAGCAAAACAATTAGAAAATGAAGGTGGTATCACACTTGTGGTAAATGGAGATTGTCCATGTGTACGCCCTGAAACATATAAAAAACTATTTGAAGCATGTGAAGATGTAGATATGGTTTTATTGACATGTACACCAGAAGATACTGCTGCTTATGGTAGAGTAGTGCGTGATGAAGATGGATATGTTAAGAAAATTGTAGAATTTAAGGATTGCGATGAAGAAGAAAAAGCAATCAAAGAAATTAATACAGGAATTTATGCATTTAAGACAGATGCGCTATTTGAAGGTTTAAAGGAATTAAATAATGATAATGCGCAAAATGAGTATTATATTACTGATTTAGTAGAAATATTGAATCAAAAAGGCTGTAAAGTAACAGCTGTAATCGCTCAAGATGAACAAGAAGTGCAAGGTGTAAATGACCATGAAGAGTTACATCGTGCAGAACAATATTTAAAAAGCTTTGAATAATAATGAAATTACGCTGTTTTGTGTTAACGAAACAGCGTAAAACTGTTATACTTAACGCGATAAGAAAAGAGGTAAATTCTGTGAAAGATACGATAGTATTCGCTTTATCTTCAAGTGTTGATTTAGCACAATCTGTTTGTGAAAAACTTGGAATTCCATTAGGTAAAATTAAAGTTGAACATTTCGCAGACGGGGAAATCATTGTAGAACCGCAAGAATCCGTAAGAGGACGTAAAGTATTTATTATTCAATCTACTTGTAATCCAGTTACAGAAAATTTGATGGAAGTATTAGTTTGCATCGATGCATGTAAACGAGCAAGCGCAGCTGAGATTAACGTTATAATGCCGTATTTCGGTTATGCTAGACAAGATCGTAAAGCAAAACCAAGACAACCAATCACTGCAAAACTAGTAGCTAACTTATTAGAAGTTGCTGGCGCAAATAGATGTGTATGCTTTGACTTACACGCCGCGCAGATTCAAGGATTCTTCGATATACCGAATGATGATATTACGGCAGTGCCTATGCTAGGTTCATATTTTAAAGAATTGAATTTACCGGAAAATGAAGTAGTTGCTGTATCACCAGATCATGGTGGTGTAACACGTACTAGAAAAGTAGCAGATATATTAAATGCTCCACTAGCTATTATTGATAAGAGAAGACCAAAACCAAATGCGGTGGAAGCACAAAATGTAATTGGTGATGTAAATGGAAAAATATGTGTCATAATTGATGATATTTGCGATACTGCAGGATCACTAGTTGCAGGTTGTAATATATTGAAGGAACATGGCGCAAAGGATATTTATGTTGGTGTAACACATGGTATCTTCTCAAAAGATGCTTTGGAAAAGATTGAGGATTCACCAATTAAAAAATTGGTAATCACTGACACAATTCCTTTATCTGAAGAAAATAAAAAGAAGTGTTCCAAAATTGAAGTGCTATCTGTTGCAGATATGACAGTAGGTATTATCTTATCTATTGTGAAACATACACCAGTATCTGTTGTATATCAAAGATATCAATATGATAGTTTCAAATAAAAAATGAACTGAATTATCAGTTCATTTTTTGTATTCAACTAAACTTAGAGCTTCACAACGTTTGCAGCTTGAGGACCGCGTTCGCTATCAGTTGTATCAAATGATACTTCTTGCCCTTGGTCTAAAGTTTTGAATCCTTCTGATTGAATTGCTGAGTAGTGTACAAATACATCAGTGCCATCTTCCATTGTGATGAATCCATAACCTTTTTCGGCGTTGAACCATTTTACTTTGCCTGTTGCCATTGACTGGTGTCTCCGTTTCTAAATATATACAAAGCGACAAAATTGTATAGCACTATGATAAAACTCTTTATTCATAATAGCAAGTAAAAAATTGCGTATTTTACCACTTCTTTCCGCTGAATTCTTGCGAAGAATCGAAGCCACCATTGGTGTATGTATCATAATCATTTTGGGCTTGGTTTTGTTGGGAGAGGGCATCTTGCATTTGTTGTTGTAACTGTTGTTGGATTTCTTGTTCGTGTTGACTCATTCCATTTTGACTATCATTTTCTTCACTTCCATCTGAAGAATTACCGTTATTATTTGCATTGGATTCAGGCGAACCATTTTGCATTAGTTTCTTTAACATTTCATCGATATCTTTTTTTAATTCTTCAGCTTCTTCACTATGTCCGGTTGTATCTTTTTCATTAGCACAATCTTCTTCCGTTAGAATGGAGCGTGCATTTAATAATAATTCGATTGCATTATTCACAGATATTTCATTATCTAAATGATCAAAATCAATTTTTTGAATAATACTAAGTGCTAGATTAATACGAATGCTACATTCTTCTGGGTGTGGGCTAAAGGAAGATAAAGCACTTTGATATTCTTTGATTGCAGTGTCATAGTCTTCCTTTAAATATGCCGCATTTCCTTTATTGTAGTGAGGCACATAACCAGCAGGGGCATTTATGATTAATAAACTATTTTCTAATTTGGAATTATATTTTCCATTATTTAATTGATTGATATAGATAGAGTTTATTGCATATCTTAGAATTAGAAAAATTGACAATACTAAAGTTACACCGACAACAATATTGACGATGCGACGATTATTCCTATTTTCTAATAAGATTAGTTCGTCTTTTGTTCTCATACTTTTCCTTTTCTAATAAATATAATTAACTCAATCAACAACAGACCGATTAAAGGCCATGCAAAATAGTAATAAATATCTTCATAACTTACTGCATTTGAATCACCAAGAATAGAAGAAGATTGATTTGTGATTTTTGTTAGAAGTGAATCAAGTGTGTCTTGATTAGGCATATGAATATATTCAATACCTAAATCAGATGCGATAGCATTTAAATTTGTTTCATCAATTTTTGAAATGGCATCACTACCAGTTGTGTCATCTTGCAAATATTCAGAATAGAAATCTTCTATTCTCATTTTTCCACCAGTTGTTGTGCCATATCCAAGTACTGCACCACCATCAATATATTCTTGTAATGGTTGATACGATTGTAGTGTAGAGCCATCAGTAATCTCACCGTCACTAATAAAGAATGCAATCGTCATTCTTTCACTTTTTTCATAGGATGATTGCAGTAGTTTTTCCATATCATTGTATGGCGTATTTAATGAACTACCTTTTGCATAATATGTATCAGGGC
>CACXEN010000003.1 GCA_902766675.1 uncultured Erysipelotrichaceae bacterium | reverse complement strand
TGTAGTTTTGAAAGACTTCTAACATGTCATCAGGTGTGGCATTTGTGGTTAAATCATAATCATGAGTTGAATTGCCTAAAAGCATGTCTCGAATTGTGCCACCAACGATATAACATTCAAAACCACGCTCTTCTAAAGCGTGCATTAGATCTAAAACTTCTTTTGGAATAGATAAATTCATACCATTATTATAAAGGGGTTTTGTGATATTTGTGCTACACTTTACTTAGATTGGAGATGTTATGAGAATTGGACAATCAAGTGATATTCATCGTTTAGTTGCGGATAGAAAACTAATTTTAGGTGGTGTAGAAATAGAATCTGATTTAGGTTTGCTGGGACATAGTGATGCAGATGCATTATTACATGCGATTAGTGAAGCTATTTTAGGTGCGCTTGCCTTAGGTGATTTAGGAAAACACTTTCCCGATACAGATGAAAGATATGAAGGAGTGAGTTCACTTTTGATATTAGAAGAAGTCACAAAGATGATGGAAGAAAGAAATTATAAAATTTCAAATGTGGACAGTTTGGTGATGATTGAAAAACCAAAAATGGCACCATATATCGAACAAATGCGCCAAAACATCGCAAATGCATTACATACAAATATTGAAAATGTATCTGTGAAAGCAACTCGTGGTGAGGGGCTAGGCTATGTAGGAAGAAGAGAAGGAGTACTTGCCCAAGCGGTAGTACTATTAGAGGAAATATAAGATGGTAGATTTTAAAAAGACTCCAGAAGTAAAAGTATTAAGAGACCCAGTGCATGGATATATTCATGTGGATTTAGAAGTGGTTTGGAATGTGATTAATAGCGCATGGTTTCAACGCTTAAGAAGAATTCGTCAATTGGGTGGCGCAAATATGGTATATCACTGTGCAGAGCATACTCGATTTGGACATTCTCTTGGAGTATATGAAATTGTAAGAAGAATGGTTACAGAGATCAGTGACATCAAAGAATCTCTAAGTGATTATGAAAAAGTATGCGTCATGTTAGCAGGTTTATTACATGATATTGGTCATGGACCATTTAGTCATACATTTGAAGCTATCACAACAACAAGTCATGAAGATTTTTCCTGTCGCATCATTGAAGAAAATACAGAAATCACAAAAATTTTAGAAAGTGAAAAAGCAGGTCTTGCGAAAGATGTCGCAGATATTATTCGCCATGAAGCGAAAAACCCATTATTATCACAAATCATCTCTTCCCAATTAGACGCAGATCGAATGGATTATTTACTAAGAGATGCATATTTTACAGGTACTGCATATGGCCAATTCGATTTAGAAAGAATCTTACGAACAATACGTACACATAATGGAAATCGATTGGTTGTAAAACAAAGTGGTGTTTATGCAGTAGAGAATTACATTATGTCTAGATACCATATGTATTGGCAGGTATATTATCATCCAGTAGCACGTAGCTATGAAAATATCATGCATTGTATGTTTCAAAGATTGTTAGATATCAAAGACGCAAAAGCATTTTCTCTATTTGAAACATTGGTAGAAAGAAAAGAAATAACTTTAGAAGAATATTTTGAAATGGATGATTATTCATTTAGTTTTGGATTTAATCAATTATGCAATCATGAAGATAAAATTCTTAATGATTTAGCAAAAAGATTAAGAGATCGTGAATTATTTGAATATGCGGATAATACATTAGAAAACACTGAAAGATATCGAAATAAATTAGAAGAATTAGGATTCGATATACATTATTATTTAGCTACAGATAAAGTCAGACAAACACCATATATTCCATATACAAAAGATGCAGAAAGTATGATTTGGATACGTATGAAAGATGGTAGTACAGAAGAATTATCGAATGCGTCTAGTATTGTATATAGTTTGACACATGGACCAAGTCAAGATGACAACAAAGTGTTTTTCCCAAAAGAAGCTCTATAGAGCTTTTTTTATTTACAAGAAGGAGTTTGTTTCAGTATAATCCTAGCGTATGATAATGGAAGTTGTCTTAACACAGATGGATTTTTTAGAAAACGAGAAAAAAATATATCCAAAAGTAATGGGATATCTTTCTGAGGATGTTTTGTCTTACCAAGATAAAGAAACCGGAAATAAGCACACAATTACTTTTTGCGATGAATATATTCGTTTTTTAAATGAAGGAAATTTCAGCAGTGATACGACACTGAAAGAAAAAGATGGTAAAGCAATTGTGAATTCTCCATATGGCCGTATGAAATTTGAAACAAAATGTATCAACAAAGATAAAAATGATGATTTTTGGAGTGTGGAATATCAAATATTGGATGGTGATCAAGTGATAACACATCAAAAAATGATATGGGAATTTAAGAAAGTTTATCAATCTAGTTGACATAATCAAAACAATTCATTATCATGGCGTAAGTTAGAAAGGTTTAAGGAGTTGAACCATGAGTAATAATTTGGCGATGACTGACATAGCATTCAATTTCCTCTCTAAAAGAAAGAGGGAAGTGGAGTTTGGAAGATTATGGGATGAAGTTGCGAAAGTGATGAAATTCCCTGAAGAAAAACTAAAAAAGAAGAAGAGTCAATTCTATTCAGAAATGATGTTAGATAACCGATTTGCGTCTTTAGACAATAATAAATGGGACTTAAGAAATCGTAGAAAGTTCGATGAAGTCTATGTAGACACAAGTGATATAGAAATCGAAAATGAAGAAAGCGATGAACCAATTGATGATAGTGGTTTAGACCTTCCAAGTGGGGATGATGCTTATTAAGATAGAATATTCTATCTTTTTTTATTACAATGAAACAAAGAGGTCAAGATATGGATTTTAAAATGTTTAATATATTCTTCATTGTTATTGTAACAATTGCGGCACTCATATTTTTGGTTGCGATATTATCTATTATTAGTCCTAGATTTCAAGGCTGGATGATGGCTAGGAGAATTAAAGCAGTTCGCCATGCCGTAGAAGATAGCCAAAGTGATTTAGAAAAAATAGGTACGACAGTAGGCAATGTTGGCATTGATGTGAATAAAGAATTGTTAAATGAAAGAGGAGAAGATATCAAAGATATCGCAAAAGAAGCTGGAACAATTGTTGGCGAAACAATTCGTGCAGGTGTTGATGCTTTTGGGGAAGATAAAGAGTAAACAAATTATTACAAATTAGAATTTTTGTAAAAGTTGGAGTATACAACAATAAAAGTGGTTAAGTGCTAACCACTTTTTTGCGATAATAATGCTTTTCAATAATTGTAAAAAGGTCTATGATAAATGTACTGAGAATAGGAGGAAATATAATATGGTTCTCGTTTCTGCGAAGGAAATGATCGAAAAGGCGCATGAAGGTCATTATGCTATTCCTGCGTTTAACACAAACAATTTAGAATGGACAAAATGTATTCTTCAAGCATGTGAAGAAGCTAAGTCACCAGTGATTATCCAAGCATCAGAAGGTGCTGCTAAGTATATGGGTGGCTACAAAATGGTTGTAGATCTAGTAAAAGATTTACATGATTCTATGGGTATTACAGTTCCTGTAGCATTACACTTAGACCATGGTTCATACGAAGGCGCTAAAGCTTGTATCGAAGCTGGATTCACATCTGTAATGTTTGATGGATCTCATTATGATTTTGAAGAAAATCTAGAAAAATCAAAAGACATTATTTCATTAGCACATTCTTTAGGAATTTCTGTTGAATGTGAAGTTGGTGGAATTGGCGGTACAGAAGATGGTGTTACTTCTAATGGTGAATTAGCTGATCCAAATGAATGTGCACAAATCGCTGGATTAGGTGTTGACTTCCTAGCAGCTGGTATCGGTAACATCCATGGTAAATATCCAGAAAACTGGGCTGGTCTAAACTTCGAACGTTTAGATGAAATCGACAAAGCTGTAAATGGTAAACCATTAGTATTACACGGTGGTTCTGGTATCCCATTTGATCAAGTTGCTAAAGCAATTGAAATGGGTGTATCTAAGATCAATGTAAATACAGAATTACAACTTGTATTCGCAGCTGCAACAAGAAAGTATGTTGAAGAAGGTAAAGACTTAGAAGGTAAGGGATATGACCCACGTAAACTTCTAAAACCTGGTTGCGATGCAATCGTAGAAAAAGCAAAAGAACTAATCAAAGCATTTGGTTCTGAAAATAAAGCTTAATCAAATTAGGAAGCGTAAGCTTCCTTTTTTTGTTGTTTTCATACACATATAACAAAAGAAATCATAGTTGGTAAGGATGGCAATGCCATCCTTGTTTTTTGTGGTAAAATAGTGCAGATGATAAAAGCAGTATTATTTGATATGGATGGAATCCTTTATGATAGTGAATACTATTATATGGAGGGTACTATCGAACAATTAAAAAGATTTGGATACACTGGTCCATTAGAAGCTATTTATCCAGTCATTGGAAGAACGATGGACGGGACATATGAATTTTTATGGAATCTTTTAGATAGAAAATATCCAATTGAAGACATAAAAAGAAGTAATGAGAGATATTTTACTGTCGAAAAGCCGATTCATTATAAAGAAATCATGTTTCCAGGGATAAAAGAAGCGCTCAAAGAGTTAAATGAAATGGGTATTCAATGTGCTGTATGTTCATCGAATACACGAGATATAGTGTTAGATAGTCTAAAAGAAATGGAAATTGATACATATTTCTCATGTGTTCTATGTGAAGAAGATGTAAATCAATTAAAACCAGACCCAGAGATTTATATCACAGGATTGAAAAGACTTGCGGTTGATCCAAAAGAATGTATTGTATACGAGGATAGTACAATGGGAATAGAAGCTGGTAAAAGGGCTGGTATATTTACAGTGGCTAGAAAAGATGACCGTTTTTTGCAAGATCAAAGCAATGCGGATAAAATTGTAGAGGATATAAATGAATTAATGGAATACATTAGAAAGGAAAATGCATATGCCAGAAGTAATGAAAATTGAAGGTGGACATCTCTTAGAAGGTGAAGTGACAATCTCTGGAGCTAAAAATGCAACAGTTGCTTTAATACCAGCAGCAGTTTTGGCAAATGGTCCAGTTACGATTGTTGGTATTCCTCAAATCGCAGATGTAGATTCCTTATCGGAAATATTACAAATATTAAAAGTAGATGTAAAAGAAATAGATCGTGATCATTTGGTAATTGATCCATCTAATATGGAGAATACAACACTAGACCAAGATATCGTCACAAAGTTAAGAGCTTCCTATTATTTCATGGGTGCTCTACTTGGAAAATATGGCTATGTAAAAATGCAAATGCCAGGTGGATGTTATCTAGGTCCTAGACCAATTGATTTACATTTAAAAGGATTTGAAGCATTAGGTGCAACAACAACATATGATAAAGGTTGTTATACAATTGAGGCTAAAAAATTAGTCGGCACTAAGATTTTCTTAGATATCGCAAGTGTTGGTGCAACAATCAATATCATGATGGCTGCTGTATATGCAGAAGGTAGAACAACAATTGAAAATGCGGCGAAGGAACCTGAGATTATTGATGTTGCGACACTACTCAATAAAATGGGTGCACGTATTCGTGGAGCCGGAACGAATGTAATAACGATTGATGGTGTGAATAGTTTGAATGGATGTTTCCATGAAATTATTCCTGATCGTATTGAAGCAGGCACATTTATCATTATTGCGGCAGCTGTTGCGAAAAAGATGGTTATCAATAACATCATTCCACAACACTTAGACGCATTATTATCAAAACTACAAGAAATGGGTGTAAATATGACCATTGATGTAGATAAGGTAACGATAGAGCATACTGATAAATTAAAAGGAGTGGATGTGACGACCAAACCATATCCAGGCTTCGCAACGGATTTACAACAACCGTTAACTGCACTATTAACCCAAGCAGAAGGTGAAAGCAGAATTGATGAAACAATTTATATTGAACGATTCAAGCATTGCATAGAACTCCAAAGAATGGGAGCAAATATTGAATTGCTAAATGGTAGTGCAATTATAAAAGGTCCAACCCAACTAGATGGCGCAAAAGTACAAGCAACGGATTTACGTTGTGGAGCAGCCATGGTAGTAGCTGGTTTACTATGTGACGGTATAACAGAAATTAGTAATGTATATCATATCGATCGTGGGTATTCTGAAATTGATGAAAAATTAAAGAAACTAGGAGCTAATATTTGGCGTGAAACTATAGAAGTTGATGAATAAAATAGTTCTTGCACGGTAAATAGTCCTATGATAGTATAAATGAGCACTTTCTTTAAGCCCGCAGGAGGCTTAAGGCAGAAGGGAGAAGTAATATGAAGAAAGATATTCATCCAAAATATCAAACATGTAAAGTTGTTTGCACAAGCTGTGGTTCAGAATTTGAGACAGGTTCAATCTTAGCAGATATCAAGGTAGATACATGCTCAAACTGTCATCCATTCTACACAGGTCGTCAAAGATTCGCGCAAGCACAAGGACGTGTTGAAAAGTTCAATAAGAAGTACGGACTTAAATAAGAGATATTCGATATCTCTTTTTTTGTATGTGATATACTTAATGAGCATTATTTATGAAGAAAAAAGAAGAAAAAACATTAGGTGATTTGAAGGAAGAACTTTCTTCGGAATCCTCACATATAACCCCAAAAGAACTTCTTGAAGAAGCAGAAAAGAATAACTTTTCTTATGAAGATGAAGAAGATCTTTTCCAATGGGCACAAGAAGAGGGGATTTTTGAAAATGATGCGGAATATATAGATGATGAAGAGGAAGAAGAAAGTGAAGAAGATCCTTTAGAACCATTTGTGGAAAGTAATAAAAAACAACGACCAAATGATGTAGTAAAAATCTACTTACAAAATATTGGTGAAATACCATTACTAAAAGCAAATGAGGAATTGGAAATTGCGAAAAAAGTATCAGAAGGAGACATACTTGCGAAAGAAGTATTAATCAATTCCAATCTTAGATTGGTAGTATCTGTAGCAAAAGATTATTTAGGTCGTGGTTTGCAAATGCAAGACTTAATACAAGAAGGTAATATCGGTCTTATGCGTGCAGTAGAAAAATTTGATTATACAAAAGGCTTCCGCTTTAGCACATATGCTGTATGGTGGATAAGACAATCTGTTGTACGAGCAATTGCCGATCAAGCAAGAGATGTGCGTTTGCCAATTCATTTAACAGAACAAATTACGAAAATGAATCGAATTCATCGACAATTGATTCAAGAACTTGGTAGAGAACCAAATTCTAAGGAGATTGCAGATCGAATTGAAGGAATGAGCGCAGAAAGAGTTGAAGAACTACAAAGATATTCACTAGATGCTATTTCTTTAGAAATGCCTACTGGTGATGAAGAAAATACAACATTATCAGATTTTATAGAAGATACTGGCGCAATGGATCCAGAAGCATATGCGAACAATCAAGTTCTTCGTGAACAAGTGGATGAATTATTAAAAGAATTACCGGAAAGAGAAGAAAAAATTGTGCGCATGCGTTTTGGATTAGATGGAACAGGTAAGATGAAGACATTGGAAGAAGTAGGAAAAGCATGTGATGTCACAAGAGAAAGAATTCGACAGATCGAATCAAAAGCTTTACGTCGCCTACAAAGAAGTTTGAAGTTTGATCAAAAATATAAAGATTTAAAGGAGAAGTAATATATGGACGCGATACGAACAAAGTTAGCAGACATAGAGAAAGAATATAACGAATTAAGTGATGCTCTTTTACAAGAGGATGTTTTAAAAGATCCAAATAAGCTAACAAAACTATCAAAGAAACAAGCATCTTTAAAACAATCCGTAGATGCGTATGAACAATTAAAGGAATTAGATGACCGTATTGAACAAGCGGATGAGATGTTAAAAGAAAATGATGATGAACTAAAAGAAATGGCTCGTCTTGAAAAAGAAGAATGCGAACCAAAAAGAGAAGAACTTTTAGAACACATCCAACACCTATTAATTCCAAAAGATCCAGATGATGACCATGATGTCATTATGGAAATTCGTGGTGGTGCAGGCGGTGATGAAGGAAATATCTTTGCAGGTGATTTATACCGTATGTATACTAGATATGCGGAAGCGAATGGATGGAAAGTACAAGTTTTAGAAGCAAATGTATCTGAAGCTGGAGGATACTCTCAAATTATTTTCTCTATCAAAGGAACAGATGTATATCATAGTTTGAAATATGAATCAGGTGTACATCGTGTACAACGTGTTCCTAAAACAGAATCACAAGGTAGAGTACATACAAGTACAGCAACTGTATTATGCCAACCAGAAGCAGAAGAAACAGATATCGAAATCGATCCAAAAGATCTAACAATAGAAACACATAGAGCATCTGGTGCTGGTGGCCAGCATATTAATAAAACAGATAGTGCAGTGCGTATTGTCCATGTGCCAACAGGAATTACAGTAAACTGCCAAGAAGGTCGCTCACAAATAGAAAATAGAGAAACTGCAATGCGTTTAATTCGTGCGCGTGTATATGAAGAAATTAAGCGTAAGCAGGAAGAAGAAGAGGGTAAGATTAGACGTGCAAAAATTGGAACTGGAGATCGTTCTGAAAAAATACGTACATATAACTATCCACAAAACCGTGTGACAGACCATCGCATCGGTTTAACAATTACACAATTAGATCGCATCATGGAAGGCAAACTAGATGGTGTGATAGATGGATTATTACAAGAAGAAGAAAAGAGAAAACTTGAGGAGAATGAAGCGTGACAACTTTTCATCGTGCTGTCTTAAATTTTGAAACGAAATGTGAAGAGCGCAATGTGCCAAAAGAAACTGTAATGGCATATCTAGTGGAAATCTCACAGCGTGAAAGATATAACTTATATGCAAACTTTGACCAAGAGATGCCAAAGGAATTGGAAGAAGAGTTTTCTAATGGTATGCAAAGAATACTCAACCAAGAACCAATGGCACATGTGCTTGGATATTCTTGGTTTTATGGTTATAAAATGATCGCAAATCCAACCGTGTTGATTCCTAGATATGAAACAGAAGAATTATGCGCAAATGTTTTAGCGCGAATCGATGAATTATTCATGGATGAAGAAAAAATCGTATGTGCAGATATTGGGACAGGTTCTGGCGCAATCGCAATTACACTTGTAAAAGAAGAAAGTAAGATTTCTATGTATGCTACAGATATTTCTGGTGAAGCATTAGAAACTGCTAAACAAAATGCCGAGATGAATGAGGCAGATATTACATTCTTACAAGGAGATATGGTACAACCAATTATCGATGCCAATATAAAATTAGATGTATTGGTATGTAATCCACCATATATTCCAGAAGATGAAACAATGGAAGAAAGTGTGATTGATTATGAACCACATGTGGCATTATTTGGTGGACAAGATGGTTTGAAATTCTATCGCAGTGTATTTGAAAATTGTAAGAAAGTATTAAAAGAAAAATCATTCATGGCTTTTGAAATGGGATGGAACCAAAGAGAAAGCATGGAAAAGCTATTGCATGAATACTTTGGGGATGTCAATTATGAAATCATGAAAGACATCAATGGCAAAGATAGAATGCTATTTGTATATTTTGGGTGTGAATAGAAATCAATAAAAATGTGATATATACTTATTGAGGATTTGAAGGAAATACTATGAGTGAAAATAAAAAGAAACCAAAAAAGAAATTATCGAAAATAGGTCGATTGATCATGGATTTTATTTTAGTGGTGTCTTTGGCAATCGCTTGTTTTTCTGGTTATAAATTAATTACTGGCTTATTAAGTTATCGAGAAGCGAAAAAATCATATGATGATGTGCGCAATCAATATATGGAAGTAAGAGAAAAAGAAGATGAATCCAGCGAAAGAGTATTTGATTGGGATAAATTACGCCAAACAAATCCAGATGTGGCTGGTTGGATTGTATTAGAAGATTCTTCCATTGATTATCCAATTGTGCATGGCGCAGATAATGAATACTATCTATATCGCTTATTCGATGGTACATATAATCCAAGTGGTACAGTGTTTATCGATGCTGAAAATAGTGGTGACTTCTCTGATAAAAACACAGTAATTTATGGTCACCACATGTTACAAGAACCACTCATGTTTGCGGATGTCGAAAAATATAAAGACCAAAGTTATTATGAGACACATAAAGTTATGCAAATATATACACCAACTTTAACCTATGATGTATATCCAATTGCAGGAAAATATGATGTAGGTACAGGTGGTTATATTCAATTCTATTTCGGTAGTGATGAGGAGTTTATGAATTATGTCCAAACATTCATAGATGCTTCTACATTCAAAAGTGAAGAAGCAATAGAACCAAGTGACAAGATTGTGCTGTTGTCGACTTGTGAATATAATGTTCATTCAGTAGATGGAAGATATGCAATGATTGCTAAAATAGTTCCGGCAAAGGGGGAATAGGAAATGTATACAATACAAGACTTATATGACTTAGAACATACAATCGCAAAAGATTATTTATTACAATTTACTTATCCATGGGAAGCTCTTGGTGGTATTAAAGAATTAATTCTTACACTAGGTAAACAATTGGATAAAGAAGAATATGAAGAAGTACAAGAAAATGTATGGGTACACAAAAGTGCTACCGTATTCCCTAGTGCATATTTAGGTGCACCTTGTATCATTGGTCCAAACACAGAAGTAAGACACTGCGCATTTATTCGTGGTTCAGCTCTTGTTGGTGCAGATTGCGTAGTAGGTAATTCTTGTGAATTAAAAAATGTAATTCTTTTCGATCATGTACAAACACCACATTATAACTATGTAGGAGATTCTATCCTTGGATATTATTCTCATATGGGAGCAGGTTCTATTACATCAAATGTAAAAAGTGATAAACAACTTGTGGTTGTACATACAGATGAAGACAAAGTTGAAACTGGCCTAAAGAAATTTGGCGCAATGTTAGGAGACTATGTAGAAGTTGGATGTAATTCAGTATTAAATCCAGGTACGATTATCGGTAAGAATTCTCGTGTATATCCTACTTCTTGTGTAAGAGGCATGGTTCCTGAAAAATGTATATTTAAAAATTCAGGAGAAATCGTAAAACAAAAATGAGGCAACAGCCTCATTTTTTATGTAAGCGTTCAATGAGATATGGCATTGCTTGTTCGAAGTTAACACCATATTCATTATGATTCTTTTCTAATAGAGTCAAACGAATGCATTCTTTTACATAATCGCAAGCAATACGAATGCTTTCCTCAAAACCTTTTTCATTCATCATAGCTCCACATAGTGTACTAGCCCAAATATCTCCAGTACCATGGAAATGTTTTGGTTCTTCATCTGTACAATAGTAGAAGAATGAATCGTTATCTTTATCATATGCATATGCACCAAGTTTTCCTTTTTCAAAAGATATACCTGTTAATACAACTTTAGGGCAACCAAGATTTGCGAGCTGCTTTAATAAATCTTGGATATAAGCTTCATCATAGTTTTCTGTATATTCTACATCTAGCATGTAAGAAGCTTCTGTTAGATTTGGACAAATGATATCTGCTTTTGCGCATAAATCTTTCATTGCATGGGCAAATTCAGTTGTAAAGCCAACATAGAGCTTTCCATTATCTGCCATACATGGGTCTACAATCTTTAAAGCATCTTTCCCAAATTCTTGGAATAAAACTTTGGCAATATCTAATTGATCGAATGATCCTAAATAACCAGTATATATTGCATCAAATGTAAAACCTTGTTGGAGGAAATGACGCATTGTTGGTTGAATGGAATCTGTCAAATCATGGAAAGTAAAACCTTCAAACATTGTATGAGTAGATAAAACTGCTGTAGGAATGACACTGGCTTCTATACCCATAGCACTAATGACAGGTAGTGCTACAGTCAAAGAGCATTTGCCTACACAGGAAATATCTTGCATAGTAACTATTCTTTTCATAGGATACCTCTTTCTTGTATGTTTATTATACGCGCTTAGAGTATAATTGAAATAGATAGTTTTTTGGAGTATA
>CACXEN010000002.1 GCA_902766675.1 uncultured Erysipelotrichaceae bacterium | reverse complement strand
CCTTTTAAAATATTCCACAATTGAGGTAATTCATCAATTCTTGTTGCACGAATGAATTTACCTACAGCTGTAATACGTGAATCCTCTTGTGTCGCAAGACGAGCAACACCATCACTTTCTGCATCTACACTCATTGATCTAAATTTAATAATCTCAAATCGTTTTCCATCCTTTGTTAATCTTTCTTGTTTATACAAAATAGGTCCACGATCATTTAAGAATATTGCAATTGAAGTTAATAATAATATTGGAGATGTGATAACTAATAATCCAGCTGAAAAGACAATATCAAATACCCTTTTCACCAATACATAGAAAATAGATGGTGCACTTCTTTGACATAATAGAACAGGTAAATTAGCCATCTGTAATGAACTACCACTATTTATAATATAGTCTCCAATATTTGGTCTAATATATACTGCAACGCCATCTTTGATGCATTGCTTTATAATGTCATTTCTTTGAGATGAATGAATTCCACATAGCATGACAGCTTCCGCATTTGTTTTTTTAATATAGTCAAATACAGCTTTTTTCCCTTCATCTACACTGATATTTCCAACAACATCAAATCTCCAATCCACATGTTCTGTAATCTTTACACCTTTTTCATAAGCGATAGGATTATCAAATATCAATACAGTAGGTGTAGGTGGGTTTGCTTTACGTGCCAAAACTGCTGCTGGCTTTGCCCAAACTAAAGCAGTAAAACTCCATAAACCTATTGCTAATAATAGTGGGAGTATTCTTGGTACATAACGAATCAATAACCACAATAAAACAAACATCGCAATGCCTGTCATAATGGACGCAATAACATGAGAATAGAATAAATTTAAGGCACGACTCGTCTTTAAATCAAAGCCACCATATAATCTTCCAAAAATAATATATACTGCCGCAAATACTAAAATTACCGCAATATTACCTCTTAAATAAAACGGTACATAAACAGATCGTGCATAGAATCTACTCCATATCCATGCAAACCATAATGTATTTATGATTACTAGCACCAACTTTTCTGCTAATAATACTATTTCACCATGTTGTTCTTTTTTCATATTCTCCAATTATCCACAAAAAAAGAGTGGACATACCATTCTATTATACCATTATAATTTTTTCTTAATCTAGATTCTTCATTTAATCACACGATGTATTTTCTCAGTATTGGAATATGGTTGAGAATCATTGATATGAATAATGACCCAAAAACAATCAGCACCAACAGACAAGGAGCTGCTAAAAAACTGTTGAATGAATCGGCTGTAAATCCAGCATAAAGCTTTAGCAATTTTAAAATAAGCACATGCACACAATAGGCACCAAAGCTGTATTTCGAAAGTTTGCTAACGATAGTAAACATTTTTTCACTTTTTGGGTAATTATATTTAATAAACGTAAATACACCTATCGATTCAAGAAGAATATTGAATTTCCAAAAATTATAATATCTAACATATGTTTCACCTAGCTTATAGCTCATGAAAGCACTTAACCCAACTGTCATCGCAAATCCCAGTGCACTTAAAATATAAACTAATTGTCTTTCACTTTTTTTGAAATCCTTTTTACTTAAGTAATACCCAAGAATAAAATACATAGGATATCCTGTTAAATACTCTATGTACATATCACCTTCTAAATCTATGATTGCTTTTGATAACTCCTGCATTTGATAGTTGCCAAAATCGCTCAATAACTTTGTTAATGTAGGCAAAACGCTCCAGACTAGAACTAACAGCAGTAAATAATACTTCATGATTCTTTCGTTTTTAACAATTTGTTGGAAAATCGGAATACCTGCATATAATACACATATCATAGGTATAAACCAAAGATGATATGCATTTCTACCTGCAATGATTGATGTTATAACTGCTGTGATTCCATAAGTTTTTCCGGAAATAAAAATGGCATATGCAATGTGCAAAACATTCCAGAATAAATAAGCAATTATTAGTCTTAGAATATACTTTGTAAATATCTTTTTTATTGAAACTTCTTTTTCTAAAAATAAGGCTCCACTAATCATCACAAAGATTGGGACTCCCCAACGACTAATAGAATCATACATATTCAAAGCCTGCCAGTTCGCTCCAAAAAATTCCACAGAATATAATCTATCCGCAGAAACATGAATCATTACAATCGCAAAAAGAGACAACACCCTTAAATAATCAAAATATCTAACTCTATTATTACTGACCGTGCTATTTTTCATTTTTTAAACACCACCAATTTACTGATCACGTAATTTGATACAAGCACTACCACTTGTGCAGCTGTTTTAACTATCATCTCGTTATAGTGTAGTAAAGTCACAAATACCAATAGGATGACTTCTTCAATCCCAAGTGTTGCTAGTCTACCAGAAAAGAATAATGCCATTTCTCTTAATCTCACCTTAATGGTTTTCTTTTCAGTATCTTTCGCAAATACCCATTTAGAATTTGTGAAATACGCAAACAGCACGGCGCATATCCAACTCAAGATATTTGCGACAAGTACATCTATCTTTAAAACTGTCGCAAATATATAGAATGATCCAAGGCTAACAATTGTTGTGAGAACACCAAAAACAATGTATAGAATTATTTCCTTGTATTTTTCATAATATTTTTTTAAAACATTCATTATTCTCTAACTTCTCCACATGTTTTAGAAACGATATATTTTGGTCTACCTTTCAATTCTTCAAAAATTCTAGCTATATAATATCCGATGATTCCTAAGGAAATCATGATAATACTGCTTGCGAATAGAACTAAAATGATTACTGTCGTAAACCCAGCAACAGCTTGCCCAGAAATTTTTTGTACAAGGCTGACCACAGAGAATACGATAGCCACAATCATCATGAGAATTCCTAGCCAAGTAATGATATGTAATGGCGCTGCTGAAAAAGAGCCTAAATTACGAATCGCATATTTAATTAATGATTTTGTAGACCACTTGCTTTCGCCAACAGTTCTTTCTTGAACTTTATACGTTACTGTCGCTTTTTTAAAACCTACCCAGAATGATAACGCTCTAAAAAACGCTTGCTTTTCAGGTAATTGATTTAGTGCATCGACTACCTTTCTATCTAACAGTTTGAAATCTGAAGAAGCTGCCATATCATCCGCTGT
>CACXEN010000001.1 GCA_902766675.1 uncultured Erysipelotrichaceae bacterium | reverse complement strand
GAAAAACGTAAATATACTTTTTTCGCAATTGGATATAAAAGACTTGTAATCGCATTTAATTGATTCGCTTCTGCTAGTGGACGAAGGGTACGATATAAAAGAAAGGCGGATGCTAATAAGAATAAGGTAATAGAAGCTACCGTTAATAAATAAATTCTTTTTTCTTTGCCTTTAGGCATAAAGATAAATAACATTGCTAAATGTAAGAAATATAAAATAAAGAATGAACCAAGTTCATGGATTAATACAGAACCAATGAAATTTATAAAAAAGAAGATAGTAGAGATAATTAATATAGAACGAGGATTCTTCTCAGTACGGAATAAAGATGCATAGAATAATACAGCACTAATTTTTGTGATATCTGTTAATTGGAATGTAAAACTCTTAATTTGAATCCAAGCAGTTGTCCCATATCCATTTGGATCAATCCCATAGAAATATAAATAAATATATACACATAATGTCACAAGCATTAATAAATAAGAAAATGCTTTGATATTAAATAACTTTCTAACAATGATATAAAACAAGACAAATAGGAGGCCAATCGCAAAAGAAATGGCATATTTTAATAAAGAAAAGGAAGAGGCAGGATAATAGGCTTGATCAATTAATAATTGTAAAGCAATACCAATCGCACATAATGACGCAATTGCCCCAAATAGACGCATATCACCATCACGATTATAAATATATGTTCCAATTAGGGCAGTGATTAAAAGAAGTGGCACTAATGCATATAAATATTGCATCATTGCGACTCTTGAGCGTAGGAATAATAAACCTACAAGTAATAGTTCTAATAGTATTGGTAAAACAATATGCGTAGCACTTGTAGAGCTTGCATAGTTTTTTTCTATTAGATCAGTTTTCGCTTCATTTAGTTTTTTCATAATGAAATCCTTTAAAGGATAGCACTTAAGAAGAAAAACGCAAGAATGCAAAGCGGTTTCAGTTCACAAATTAATAAAAATATAAGAAAATATGATAAAGAGGTAGTACATAATGAAAAAACTATTTGGAAAATATAATCAAGAAGATACTTATTTATATACCTTAGAGAATGAGAATATATCTTTTTCTGTGAGTGATTATGGTGCAACATTAGTATCATTAGTAGATAAAAAAAGTGGTATTGATGTAGTACTTGGCTATGATACATGCGAAGAATATGTAAATAATGGAGGATATTTAGGTGCCTCTGTTGGCCGTGTTGCCAATCGAATCCAAGATGGTAAATTTGAATTAAATGGAACAGTTTATACATTAGCTCAAAATGATCGTGGTAATCATTTACATGGTGGATTAGTTGGATTTGATAAAAAGATTTGGAATACAAAAGAAGAAGATAATGCGATTACATTTACTTATACAAGCCAAGATGGTGAAGAAGGATATCCTGGCACATTACAAGTTACGATTGTATATACATTATTAGAAGATGGTATTTCTATTAAAGCATCTGGCACAAGTGATAAAGATACATTATTCGCTTATACAAATCATGCTTACTATAATGTGAATGGTGAAGGAGAAATTAATGATAATGTTTTAGAAATCTATGCTGATACATATGGGCCTTGTGATGAAAATGCATTATCACTAGAAGAAAAATTACCAGTAGATGGAACACCATTTGATTTTAGAAATCCAAAAGAAATTGGACCATGTTTTGAAAGTGATCATCCACAAATTACACAAAGTGGTGGCATATTTGATCATCATTTCGCAGTCAATGGAAATGGAATGCGAGAAATGGTTCTTTGTAAAGGAAAAACACTAACACTTATGATGGAAAGTGATTTCCCAGGATTCCATATGTATACAGCAAATTTTAAAGAGCCTTTAAAGGGTAAAAATAATGTATATTATAAAGGTCGAGCAAGTATTTGTTTTGAGGCAGAATATTATCCAAATGGAATCAATTATCCAAGTGTTTTAGAAAAGCCAATTGTAAAAGCAAATGAAACGCTTGCAAATGAAATACGATATCATCTAATAAATAATGAATAGGGAGTATCTTATGGCTAATGAAAGCAAAGCGAAACTAACAACAAGTGAAAAAGAGAAATTGTTAAGTATATATGAAGAAAACGTCAATTCTTTATGGCGTCAACGTTTTCATATACAACCAATACTTGGAAATATGAAAGCGATTAGTTGCTTTTATGCCGATGATAAAAATCAATATATTTATTACACCAATGACACAATACAAGAAAAAAGAGACAATTGGTATGGCATCAATGTGATTGATAATGCCTTTATGGAAAATGGGGGAATTGTATTAGAGCCAAATCTACTTTGGGATAATGTAGGGATTGGATCTGGAACATCATTTGTTGAAGATAAAGAAACATATTTTATTTATATTGGAAATCATGTAGGTCTTCAAAATGAAGAAAAGAAATATGTTCTATTAGCGAAAAAAGATGATGATGAAAAAATATTAAAGGG